>JAFZGH010000289.1 GCA_017555465.1 Akkermansia sp.
CAGGGTGGAACCCGCGGAATCTGGACACCCATACCGGATCGGCAGAATAGCTCCTCAGCCCTGACAAAGAGCGCCCTTATTTCCCCCGGCTGATAGAAATATCGGGTAAACAGCGTATACACTAAGTATGCAGTCTTGATGCGTGCTTGCCATAGTGAGCGTAATATGTTAGGCTGCGGGTTCCGTTTCACCTTTCATTCAGCACAACCATGCTCAAGGCAGTATTATTCGATATGGACGGCACGCTGGGAGATACCCTCCCGCTGTGCGTGGAGGCGTACCGCCAGTGCACGGCGGAAATCACCGGGCGCATGCCCAGCGCAGAGGAGGTGGTTTCCTACTTCGGGCTGAGCGACCGCGGGGTGCTGGCCGGGCTGCTGGGCATGGCACACGATGACCCCGCCCTGCCGGTTGACCGCTTTGTGGCAGCGTATGAGCGGCTGCATGGCGAGCTGGCACCGGCCCCCTTCCCGGGGGCGGTGGAGATGCTGCGCGCGGTGAAGGCCGCCGGGCTGCGCGTGGGCCTTATCTCCGGCAAGGAGCACTACACCGCCCTGCCCACGGTGAAATATTATGGCATGGAAGGGCTTTTCGAGTGGTATGGCCTGGGCCTGCCCACGCACAACTGCAAGGCGGAGCGCCTGCAGGAGGTGATGCAGCTCTGGGGGCTCACCCCGGATGAAATCATCTATGTGGGCGATGCCCCCAGCGATATCGAGCTGTGCCACAGCGTGGGGGTGCGCATCATCAACGCCGGATGGGCCAGCACCGCCCCGGCAGAGGAAGCAGCCTGCCTTGCCCGGAATCCTGAATACCGCCTGACTGATTTTAACGAGTTACTCCCCCTGATATTGAGTTTATGAATAAACAACTGATGAGCACCCTGGCAGCCCTGGTGGCCCTGAGCGGGCCGGCGGCTGCAGATAACACCCCGTGCCCTATATACCCCACCCCGCAGCAGGCTGAGCTGCTTGAGCAGTACACAACGCCCCGCAACCTGACGGTGGAGCACCGCACCCCGCAGAGCAAGGGGCATTTGTGGGACCGCCTGCCGAATGTTTCCGGCGGCTATGCCATTGAAGTGACGCCGGATGGGCAGGTCACTGTGCTGCACAATGACGATGCCGGCTGGTATTACGCCAAGCAGACCCTCAGCCAGATGCTGGTGAATGTGGCAGGCGCGCGCGATGCGCACAAGGACCCCTTCCCGCAACACAACATCCGCAGCATGCTGCAGCTGGGTGATCTTGCCGTGGGCACGGTGGTGGACTGGCCGGACCTGCGCTACCGCGGCGCAGTGGAAGGATATTACGGCATTCCGTGGAGTTACGAGGCCCGCCAGAGCCTGTTCCGCTTCTACGGCCGCAACAAGATGAACCTCTACATCTACGCCCCCAAGGATGACCCCTACCACCACGGCAAGGGGTGCTACCTGCCCTACCCGGAGGGCAAGGCCTACGAGCTGGCAGCCCTGGTGCGCTGCGCCCGCGAGAACCGCGTGCGCTTTGTGTGGGCTATCCACCCGGCCAACACGGTAGACTGGTCTGTGAACGAGGGGCGCGACCAGCTCGATGCGCTCTGCGCCAAGCTGGAGCTCATGTACAAAATCGGCATCCGTGATTTCGGTGTGCTGGTGGATGACTCTTTCGGCGAAATCGGCAAGCCGGAGCGCCAGGTGCAGCTCTGCAACTACATTCTGGAAAACTTTGTGCGTAAGCACCCGGATGTGAACCAGGAGCTCATCATGTGCCCCACGGGCTACAACAAGAGCTGGACTAACGAACAATTCCTCACCACCATTGGCGAAGGGCTGCACAAGGATATCCACGTGATGTGGACCGGCAACACCGTGGTGCACGATATCACCCTGGAAGGCCAGCAGTGGGTCAACCCGCTGGTGAAGCGCCCCACCTTCATCTGGTGGAACTGGCCGTGCAATGACTTCAAACCCTCCCGCCTCTCCATGGGCCGCACCTACGGCCTGGACCAGAGCCCGCAGATGAAGAACGAGATGAGCGGTTTTGTGGCCAACCCCATGGAACGCGCCGAGGCAAGCAAAGTGGGGCTTTTCGGGGTGGCCAACTACACCTGGAACATCACCGGTTTTGAATCCGACCAGACCTGGCAGGACGGCATTGCCCGCATGTACCCGCGCTGCGCCTCTGCCATGCAGACCTTCTGCGAGCACAACTCCTACCTGCTGCCCAATGGCCATGGGTATTACCGCGAGGAATCCGTCACCCTGGGCGATCTGCCCGCGCGTTTCCGCGAGGGAATTGTGCACGGCCGCCCGGATACCGAGCTGAGCAACCAGATGCTGGTGCTCTACAGCAGCGTGGCCAGCGCCGGTGAGAAGCTGCGCGACACCCGTGACCTGGGGCCGCTGCAGCGCGAAATCGCCCCGTGGATCAACGCCTTCTACACCATGGGCATGGCCGGCATTGACGGCGTGCGCGCGCTGCAGAGCAGCAGCCTGCCTGAGCGCATGGATACCTTCTTCCGCATGGTGGAAAAGCTCAACTCCATCAAACGCCTGCGCCGCGATGCCTGGGTAGACGGCAAAGTGCAGCAGGTGGAGGACGTGCAGGTGGGCGCCTATGCCATCACCCCCAGCGTCATAGCGACGTACAACTACCTCAACGCCAGCATCTACTCTGAAATCTCCGGCGGAGACTTCCGAGCACTCATGCCCACCTTCAGCACCAATGCGGGCAA
>JAFZGH010000033.1 GCA_017555465.1 Akkermansia sp.
CACATGTCCCCCCCCAATCCCGCTCGATACAAGGGGAAGAAATGGGAGAAGCTGGGGCGTCCGCTTTTCTCGGCTAACCTCTCATTCCATCGTTAATCATTTTTTGCTAGACCTATTATGAAAATTGGGAAACAAACCAACCCGATGGGGTTCACTCTTATCGAATTGATGACCGCCATGGCCATTACCGGTATGTTGGTCGTGGTTATCATGCAGCTCACGAATCAGAGCGTTGACTTGTGGCGGGCCGTGAGCGAAGATGTGAGCACTTCATCCCGTTCGCGTGTCGCCTTGCAGACCCTGAGCCGCGACTTTGAATCGTTTCAGATGCGCGGTTACGATAACAAATACCAGTGGATGTTCGCCAAGGCGGATGATCATATGGATAACCTGCCGAAGGGTCTGAAAATCCCCAAATCTGCACAATGTGTGTTTTTTGCCTGTGCTCCTGATCGTAACCCGTCAGTAAGTTCTGATATTTCCCTGCGCAGAAATTATCGTGAGGCTCGCGCGCACAACCGCGAAACCCAGGGCGATGTGAATGCCATTGGTTATCGCTTGATGTTCCGCGACCAGATTCTGAATCTGCCCGCGAGTGATGGTAATGAAGGCGGTGTCTATCCTCTTTTCTCCCTGTATCGTCAGGTGGTGCCGCCCCGTCCCACTTTTGAGCAGCTGGTTGGCAAGGAGAACATGGAGGCATCCTACACGCGTTTTGAGCAGAATGATGAAGATCACTTCCTCTGCGAAAACATTATGGAGCTGAATATTACATTCAACATCCGCTATGCGTCGGGGGATGCTGATGCCGAAAAGGGGGAGGTTGAGTATGATATGGTGAGTGTTCCCGTCATTGCTTCCAGTCGCCGCACCACCAAGGTGGAGGTGTACGGTGACCGGATTGTTGCCGGCGGTTCTACTTATGAAAATGCGCGAGTGGACTCTGCTATGATTTCCATCACCGTGCTTACGGAAGAGGGTGTGGCCATGGTGGAGCAGATTCGCCAGGGACGCCGCAAAGCTCCCAAGAAGATGGCTGATTTCTTTGCCAAGTACACGCGTTCATACGCGCGCCTGGTTTCTCTGCCTCAACCACTCTGATTCATTTTTTATGCAGATGCAAACGCAACAGCGTGATGTGCTCCCGCGAGCCATCACGCTTTGGATTGACCCGATTCCCCGTAGTGGCTATGCTAATATGGCGGCAGATGAATTGCTTTCCCGCCGTAGTGAGGCATGGTTGCGAGTTTACACTTGGGAGCGTCCAGCCGTCAGTTTCGGCTATTTCGATACGGTGGAGGAGGCTGCCTCTATTTTTCCCGGCGCTGAGGAGTATATCCGCCGCTGGACGGGGGGAGGCATTGTAGACCACCGAATCGGATATACCTATACTGTAACATTGCCTGCTGAGGAGGGTGTCATGTATCCGCCTGCAGACCAGCTCTATCTCTGGATTCATGGCGCGCTTGCCAGCGCTTTACAGCAGAGCGCGGTGGAATGTTCGCTGCTGACGGAGGATGCTCCGGATGGTGGCCGCGCCTGCTGGGCAAGCCCGGTTAAAAGCGATATTGTGGATGCTTCCGGTCACAAACTGGCAGGCGCCGGGCAACGCCGTTATAAGGGCGCTGTGCTGCACCAGGGGCTTATTCAGCAGTGCGAGCCCGCAGCCGGGTGGCCAGAGTTGCTGGCGCGTGCGCTGGCACCGGAGGTGCGCATTGTTGAGGGTGATTCTCCATACCCGGGATTCCTGGAGGAATTGGAGAATCTCTGCCGCACGAAGTACGAGTCGGCGGAATGGAATGATGAGTCCCGCGGGCGCCGCAAGCCCACTGCGAAAAATTAAGAAAAGAAAAACCCCGGTTGCATATAGGCAGCCGGGGTTTTCAACTTATATGAGAAGCGGGTTATCAGTGGTGTTCTGCACGGTACGACGTCCAGTCAACCTTCTTGGCGCTGGCCTTGTAGTATTCGCCATCGGGTTCAATGATGATGCCGGCCTTGGCCAGGTCGTCTTTGCGAGCCATCAGGGCAGCCATGCACAGGTTGTCCGGATGGGCGTTGATGACATTGCAGCCAGCCTTCTGCCAGGTGTTGAGCTCTTCATCAGTGATGCTGCCATCTTTAGCTTTGATGAAGAAGTTGGTCATTTCTGCAATCACAATCGGGTGAATGTACATTTCATACGGATGCCAGTCCGCGGGATCATTGCCGAAACTTAAATCCACGCCCTTCTGGGTGAGCTCGTGCCATATGCCGAGGTTGATGGTCTTGCTGCTCAGCTTGTTGTCGGCAGGAAGATTGGCGTATACCCGGGCTACAGTGTCGAAAAGCAGTTCCTTATCCTTGGTGGGCATCTGGTTGTACTTGATGACAGCATCGGTACGGTCAAACACATCCCACTCTCTGGCTTCAGGCATATCAATCTGCACCATCGCGTAGTTCTTGTCACAAGTGCGCACGGTGCAGGCCTTGCCGTCAGGAGTAGTACCGAAAACCGGTGCTTCCATCTGCACGATGTTGCGCGGGGTCTGCTGGCAGGCGCAGAGCAGAGTTCCAGCAATGAGGAAAGGAGTAAAACGCTTCATACGTGGTTATTATATGACTTTCTTTCTGGCAGGTCAAGTCGCATACAATATGTTTTGTGAAAAAAACTACCGCCGCGTGGTGCGGCGGTAGTAAAATGATGGTATTTTGCGTCAGGAGGGCAACTTTTCTTTGCCGACATGGCTGGCTGTCCAGTCGCGCATGCGGGCAAAGACGGAATAAAGCCCCGGCACCATGAAAATGCCGAACACCGTGGCCAGCAGCATGCCGAAGAAGGTGGTGACACCGATTTCGATACGGCTGGCAGCGCCGGAGCCTGTGGCAACCACCAGGGGGAACACGCCGAAGAGGAAGGATACGGCGGTCATGAGCACAGCGCGGTAGCGCATGCCGGCACCATTCAGGGCCGCTTGTTTGACTGGTACGCCTTCTTCGTGGTTCTCCTTGCTGAACTCGACCATGAGAATGGCGTTCTTGGCGGCCAGACCAATAAGCATGAGCAAGCCGAGCTGCACGTAGATGGACATAGTGAGCCCGAAGAGCTGTACCCCCATGAGCGCACCCATGGTGGCCACACTCACAGAAAGCATCACCGGCACCGGGGTTGTCCAGCTTTCATACTGCGCCACCAGGAAGAGGTAGGCGAAAATCATGGCCATGGCAATCAGCGGGCCGATCTTGCCATCATTCTGGCGTTCCTGGTAGGAAAGGTCCTTCCAGCTCACCTCCCAGAGCAAATCGCGTCCGGCGGCTTTTTCTTCCTTGTTCATTTCAGCCACGCTCTCCTCAATGAGCTGCATAATCTGGCCGGAGCCGATACCCATGGCTGGTGTTACTGAAATATCAGCACTCATGTACTGGTTGAAGCGGTTGTAGCGGCCGGGCCCCATGCGGTACGAAAGGGAGCACACTGCAGAAAGCGGTACCATTTCGCCTTTCTCGTTGCGCACCATCTGGTTCAGGATATCATCTGCCGTGCGGCGGTCAGCTGTGCTGCCCTGAATCTGCACCTTGAAGTTGAAGCCGTTGAGGGTGAAATCGTTCACATAGGAGGAGGACATCACGCTCTGCAGGGTGCGGAAGATGGTATCCACCGGGATGTTGAGCGACTGGGCTTTGTCACGGTTGATTTCGAGGTGAATCTGCGGGGTTTCGGCATCGTATTCACTGCGGGTGCGGGAAACGAGGTCCTGGCGTGCCATGAGCCGTTCCTGCAGGTCCTTGACGGCGCGGCCCAGGTCCTGTGGTGTGGCATCGCCGGAGACCTGCAGCACGGCTGAAACGCCACCTGCAATACCCAGACCACGGATGGCGGGCGGAGTCACAGCCATGATGCTGGCTTCGGGAATATCTGCACAGGCGGCGTTGATGCGCTCTGCAATGCGGCTGGCGTGCATATCCGGTGTGGTGCGTTCGCTCCAGTGGGTCAGCAGCACAATCATCATGCCTGTGTGTTCGCCGGAACCGCTGGCGAAGCTGTAACCACTCTGGGCGGTTACCATGTCTACGCCGGGCATGCCGATAACGCGCTTTTCAATCTGGCGCATGACTTTATCCGTGCGCTGTTTGGCGGTGGCGGTGCCTTCCATGGTCACCATGACGAAAAGACTGCCCTTGTCTTCCGTGGGGATGAAGGAGCTGTTGAGCGCAGGCGGTGCCAGCATGCTCATGGGGTTGATGCTGTTGGCTGTGGCTACCTTGCCTTCTGTTCCCATGAGCTGGTGCCACTGGGCCGGAGCGCCGGAAAAGTACACATAGTTGCCGCCCAGCACCAGCAGCAGGCAGAGGATGGTGAGCCAGGCGTGGCGCACCAGGATGCCGGCGCCCCAAAGGTAGATGCGGCGGCTGGTTTCCAGAATCCAGTTAAACGGCCAGAAGATGATGGTGCCCAGTTTGCTGGGCTTCGCGCCTGCCGGTTTCAGGATAATGGCGCAGAGCGCGGGGGAGAGGGTCAGTGCATTGATGGTGGAAATGCAGAGGGCCACACACATCGTCACGGAGAACTGCGTGTAAATCACACCCACCATGCCGCCGTAGAAAGCAATGGGAACGTACACGGCGAGTGTCACCAGCGTGGTGGCGATGATGGCGCCGGTAATCTGCTTCATGCTCTTGAGTGTGGCTTCCTTCGGGGTAAGCTTTTCCTCATGGATGATGCGCATCACGTTTTCCACAACCACGATGGCATCGTCCACCAGGGAGCCGATAACCAGAATCAGACCGAACATGGTCAGCACGTTGATGGAATACCCCAGCGGGTACATCACCAGGAATGCACCGAGCAGCGATACCGGAATGGCAATGGCCGGAATCAGCGTGGCGCGCCAGTCCTGCAGGAACAGGTAGGTAACCAGCACCACCAGCAGCAAGGCAATGACTAGCGTCTCAATGATTTCGTCCATGGTGGCATCAATGGCCTGGGTCGGGTCATAGCCCATGCACCATTCCATGCCATCCGGGAAGTTCGGTTCAATCTGGCGCATGCATTCCTGCACCTTGGCCACGGTGAGCAGGGCGTTGGCTTCGTTATTCTGGTGAATAATCATGCCCACGTTGTCCTTGCCGTTCAGGCGGCTGTAGCCGGTGTTGCGCTCGGCGCCCAGCTCCACGGTGGCAATGTCCTTGAGCTTGGTCACGTGGCCGTTCTGCCCGCGTTTCACGATGATGTTGCCGAACTCTTCAGCCGTCTTGAGGCGGCCCGTGGCGGTCACTTTGAAGGTGGCATAGGACTGGATGTCTTCTGCGCCCACCGAACCTGCTGCGGCCTGCACGTTCTGCGCCTTGATGGCCTCGCTCACATCGGCGGGGGTAATATTCATGGCACTCATGCGGGTGGTGTTCATCCACACGCGCATGGAGTAGTTACGGCTGGGGATGATATCTGCACTGGAAACGCCGTCAACCTGGCAGATTTTGTCTTTTACATTCATGCGCAGCCAGTTGGAGAGCTCAAGGATGCTCATCTTGTTCTCGTCGCACATGAAGTTGAGGAAGCAGAGCATATCGCCGCTGCGCTTGTGCACGTTGTAACCTGTCTGCTTGATTTCGCTGGGCAGCTTGGCTTCCACGCGCTTGATGGCGTTGGAAACATTCACCATGGCCATGTCGTCATCCGTGCCGGTGCGGAAAATAAGCGTGAGGCTGAATGAGCCGTCATTGCCGCATGAGGAGTAGAAATACTCCAGGTCATCCATGCCGATGAGCTGTTCCTCCACCGGGGCGGCCACCACCTGGGCCACTTCCTCGGCGCTGGCGCCTGCATAGGTCATGCGCACGGAAATGGTGGGCGGTGATACTTCCGGGTATTCTGAAACGGGCATCTTGCTCAGGCAGAGCAGACCGCCCAGCATCATTAGAATAGAGATGACGAAGGCGAACTTGGGACGGTGTACAAAGAATGCAGAAAACATGGTATCGTGAAAATCGGGTTAGTGGTTCAGCGTGCCTGCACAGGGGTGTTTTCTTCCATATCGGCCAGGTTGGTGGTAATGACCTGTTCCCCCGGGAGCAAGCCGGAGAACACGGCAATGCGGCCATCCTCCGCCGTGCTGCCGCAGATGATGCGGCGCTCCACGGCGCGGTTATGCTTCATCACGTAAACGTAATATCCGCGGGAGTCCGTGAGCACGGCACTGGCCGGGATGCACGGAACCAGATGCTCTGCCTTGCGTTTCACGTGGATGCTGACCACGCCGCCGGGCGTCAGGCTCTTGTCTGCATTTTCAAAGACGGCCCAGATGTTCTGCGTGTCCGTGGTTGTCTGGATTTCGTTGTCGCAGAATGCCACGCGGCCTTTATCCGGCAATTCCTCACCCGTGGCGGTTACCAGGGTAAGCTCGGCTTGTTCGGCCAGTTTGTCTGCGCTGCCGTATACCGAGAGAATGTCTTTCTCACTGAGGGGGAACCGCGCGTAAATGGGGCTGAGCTGCACCATGCGGGCCAGCGGCTCGTTGATGCTGGTCACATAGTTGCCTTTGGAAATAAGGATACGTCCGGCGCGCCCGCTCACCGGGGCGGTCACGTGGCAGCGTTTCACATCATCTTCAGCCACGGCCAGCCTGGCAACGGCGGCTTCGCGCTCTGCCTTCAGCTGGTGCAGGGTGGCCTTTGCATTTTCAAGGTCATCCTTGCTGCTGGCATTCAGCGCCAGCAATTTCTGCTGGCGTTCGTATTTGCTCTGCGCATCGGCAATCTTGATATCCAGCTGCGCAATGGCTGCCTGGCATGTCTCTACCGTTGCCTGGTAGCGGGTGGAATCAATGCGGAACAGGATGACGCCCTTTTCCACATGTTCGCCTTCCTTGAAGTTTGTTTCCTCCACAAGTCCCTGTACCAGCGGGCGCAGTTCCACTACGTTGAGCGCTTCCAGTCGGGCGGTCTCGACCTTAAGTGCCGTGGGGTCAACCATCTCTGCCACCTGGGCCGTGCCCACTTCCACCGGGGCCAGATCGCCCCCCTGGGCAGAGCCGGGCTCGTTAACGGTGGCATCTGCAAATACCGGGCGCACCACTGCTCCCGGGCGGGTCTTGTGAGAGCCGTCGCTGATGACGGTTTCGCCTATTTCCAGACCGGAATAAATGGATTGCAATCTCCCCTGTACCGAGCCGGTCACTACATTGCGCCTTGCTACTTTTCCTTCGGAATCAATCGTGTAGACAAAAGCGCCATCAGAATCATAGTGTACGGCGGTGAGCGGCACCATGCAGAGCTCGCGCGTGTTGGTCAGTTCAATCGTGAGCGCGCCGATGCCGCTGTGGGTCAGCTTGTGTTCCGGGTTTTCGAACTCAGCCCAGAGGGTGTATGAGTCCGTGCTGCCGGTGAGCTGGTTATCGACGATGACGATACGCCCGTTGCCGGCATACGGGCGGCCGCTGGCGGGAGTCAGCTGTACCTTGGTGACGTTGCCGATTTCTTTCGGACCGTGGAAAATGCCGTTCACATCGTTCTGGCTCAGCGGGAACCGTACATAAATCGGGTCCAGCTGGGTGATAGTGGTGATGGCTTCGCCGCGGGTGATGTAGTTGCCCGTTCCTTTCTGGATGCGGCCGATACGGCCGCTGATTTCAGCATAGATGCTGCAATCCTCCAAATCCTTGCGGGCGCGCGCCAGTTCTGCTTCTGCGCCTTTGATTCTGGCCTTCAGTTCTGCCACGTTGGCTTTCGTGGTTTCCATG
>JAFZGH010000290.1 GCA_017555465.1 Akkermansia sp.
CCCCATGGGCAGAAAAACATATAAGACACCCGCGGAGGAACAAAAAGCTAGTGCCCAGAAAATCTGCGATATGCTGCATTCCAAGTCGTCGCACTTCAAAATGACACAAGACCGCAAATCATGGGATGCCCAGATTGAAAAAGCTGTCAAGGATTGCCTGAAACAGGGAGCCGACCCGAATTACCCCGCCGGCGCCCACACACCACTCTCCCGTGCACTCGACGGAAATGACGCCCTGCTCAAAACAAGCCGCATGCTGCTGGAAGCCGGTGGAGACCTGCACGCTAATGGCAACACGTGCTGGGAAGCAGCTGCATCCAGCACCGTTCATTCGCTGACAAAGAAGAATGCGGCCAGGTACCCGAAAGGCCACTTCAGTTACCGGGTTCCATGCGAGGAGCTGTTCCCTTTCATGATGAAAAACGGAGCAGACCTCAACATCATTGACGGCTATGGCCGCCCCATGGTCATGAGCGCCATGCGCTGCATGTCTCCCCTCTGGCTGGAAGCCATGTGTAAAGCAGGAGCTGACCCGAATGTAAAAGCCAGTAAATACGAAATCGTCGGCCCGGTTAACCCCAAATCCTATTATAACCAGATATTCAACATATTGAACGGCGAAACACCCTTGCTGCACGTTGTCCGCAACTGCATTCCCGAAATGACAGAGGTGCTTCTGCGTTACGGAGCAGACCCGGAACTGGCTAACGATGCCGGAGAGCTGCCGCTGGAACTTGCAAAAAAATCCCTGGCAGAAGAGACGTATGAGAGCAACATTCCCAAGCGCAAGGAAATCATCAGCATGCTGGAACAAGCCATAGCAAAAAAGGCAACAACGGCCCAGAAAGACAAGAAATCCGGCAAAAAGAAAAAATCCAAGAGCAAGAAGAAGAAATAATGCCCCCGCTCCGCCCTGTCCGCAAGAAAACCTGCGACCCGCTTTTCGGCGGGCATGCCATGGGTATTATCTTCCTCTGCGTGGGGTTACTGCTCGTTGGGCTGCATTTCTACAACCAGAGTGCCCACCAGCATCTGCTGGATACGGGTACCAGGGCTGAGGCAACCGTGGTAAACGTCATCCGGCACGATACAGGCAGCGGCAGAAAGCACCACACCGCCTTTTACCCGGTGGTCAGATTCACCGATACCGCCGGGAATGAACAGCTTATCGAAATGACAACCGATGCTGGTGCCGGGGTAAAGACCGGGGACACAGTACGCATTGTCTACAAGCCGGAGCATCCGCAGAAAATGGATCTGGAAGAACCGTTGCACACCAGCGGCACCCTGATTCTGGCCATTGCGGGCGGCATCTGCGCCCTCGCGGGGCTGGGCATCATCGGCGCCAATATCCACCAGAGCCGCCGTTTTACAGCAAACGCCCCGGCCACAGAGTAGCCCCCGCCGGCGCAAAGGATGTCACACGTGTCCCCAAGTTTCAAAAATTGTAATTTGTCGGCGAGCGACCTGTCACGGCGTAGCTTTAGCGAAGACGGAAGCGAGCGGAATTCTTAGCCCACAGCAGTGGGCGACAGATGTTAGGCAGGTGCAAGCGTGCGTTAGCACGCGCAGCGCCTGCTACCTCAAAAAAAATAACAGGAACCCGTGGAACGGGTGACAGAATGCGACGCTTTATGTTGATGCTTAGCTTTGATTCGCCA
>JAFZGH010000034.1 GCA_017555465.1 Akkermansia sp.
ATGCTGGAATGATTGCGAGTCTCGCCCGCCAATGTAGCACATGAGTCCCAAAGTTATTGCGCTAATTTGTTGTTTGTCGCCTTCTCCAGGTCTGGTGGTTATTGAACAATGTTTTTTTTGCGGAGCTAGGACTCTGTCGCAAAGCCGCTGTTCCTGCCGCCCCACTCCGGGGGCTCGGGTGCTTGTTGTGTTATACCCGGCGTGCAGCTCTGACGCGCTGCACGCCGGGCTACTGGCTGACACCCGCTCTGCGGGTTCAGTATCTCTCTGCGCAGCAGCAGATGAAAAATTCCCTGCGAGACTAGCAGCCCTGCAGCAGGGTGGGGGGAGAACGGAAGTGAAAACGAAATCACCTGCGCTTGCAGGTGACGATATCCACCCGTGCCGGGCGGACGGAGGCGGCTGGGGCTGCTGACGGCTGTTCTGCGGGCTTTGGTGTGTATGGCCCGCCCCCAGGGCATCCTGAGGGCTTGTAGGGCGTTCAGCTGCGCTCTTGAGGCGGCTGAAGGTGATGCAATGCCAGGCTTTTCGCCGGCGCTGCGCAGCTGCGTCAGCAGGCGGAGCGCAATTCGCCCATGTGAGATATTGCAGCTTGCCTGACAGATTGGGGACGGTGGCCCTGGATGCTGAGTGTGTGCGCCGCCTTGCTCTTCACCCTTCTTCTGCTTTTCGTCTGGCTGTGGCGTCTGGGGTGTGGCTTGTACAGGTGGCATCCCGCGGTGCGCGAGGTGCTGTTCCTGCTGGTTGCGGGGATGCTGTTCTGCTGGGGATTTCGCGGTTTTACCCCGATTACCTGGTATAAGCTGGATGTGAGCTGCTGCTCGGGGGTGGGTACGACCCCACCTGGCATGTATCGCCCCTGCAACGGGCGTATATGTCGGTATGCGATGACTGGAGCGCCCGGCTCTTTGGTTATAGGCTGGTGGCCAATAGCATCGAATTTCACCAGAATTATTTTCCCCGGGTGGGACATGGTCCCTGTGCTGTGCGCTTTGATCATTATGAGGGCTGCACAAAGGGAATTGCGGATGCGTTTATTCTGGATTTACCCCGGGAGGCGGCGCCCGTTTCGCGTCACGCGGATGTAACGTCTGCTTTGCTGCCTTATCTTTCCCAGACAAAAGCCGCTGCCCGGGGATGGGCGGCGGCTTTTGGAATTGAAAACTCGTTTTGATTATTTACGACGGCGGCGTGTTACCAGGCTTGCGAGAGCCAGCAGGCTCAGCGTTGCCGTGGTCGGCTCGGGGACGAGCTGCCATTTCAAAGCAGCCTCCGTGTCGAGGGCATAGATGCCGCCGATGTATATATCCTCATATCCTTCATAGGCCTTAGTGTAATAATGGGCGTCTTGACCTTCTCCTACCAGTTCTCCGAAGTATATCTTATTGGCTTCTTCATCCAATGTTACCGTTACGGAGAAAATCTGGTTGATATAGTCATCCGAATCCGTCAGCCACAGCGTTGTCAGGTTGCCGTCGGCATCGTACTCTACGCCCCACAGCGTGATGGCGTGTGCAAGTTCCCCATCTTCTGAATAGATACCAAGACCAATGGCGGAATACTTAAAGATTTCGACAAATTTGACATCACAGATGCTGCCAATCCCCTCGTCCTCAGTTATCTCGACTTCGCCCAGCGTAAGCGTGCTGTGGTTGGTGCTGGTGGCCTCGTCATCATCCGGGGTCTCAGGATCGGCATAAGACCAGACTTCAACCATGAAGTCTGAGAGATCTTCCTTCGTGAGTCCGTATTGGTCGTAGTAATAACCGCCCCAATCGGCACCGTCCTTTTTGTAATTCGGAAGCGTCACGGAAATCCCCTCTGCATCGCCAAAATCACTCGGCGCCAGATAGCTGCGATCCCACATGGGGTCGCTCTCCTGAGCTACGGTCCATGTCTTGTCGTCTTGTTGAGAACAAGGCGCATACACACCGGAAATCCACCAGTTAATGGCACAAAGCGTGAAGCCGCCCTCAACTTCCTGATTGTTATTTCTGAAGGTGTTCCAGATGTCTTTGTGATCTGTAGGGACATCGCTGGCTACTGCTTTGTCGCTATCATACCACCAGGCAAGGAGATTCGAGGCCGAGGCGGCGTAGCACATCATATCATCGGTATCCTCCGCTCTGGTTTTGTCTGCATCATACCAGCCGGAAATCTTTACTTCCCCCTCTTGCGTTTCTGATACGGTGAGATTGGGCGCCAGATGGAGGCCAGTGTATGTGATATCTTCGGTTCCCTCGGCAAACGCCGCGCTGAGAGAAAGCCCCAGTGATAAGACGAGTAAATGTGTAAGTTTCATATCGAATGAATGCAGCGGCTTTTGAATGAAGTATTGCTAGCTTTACTTGCGACGGCGGCGTGCAGCCAGAGCGGCGAGAGCCAG
>JAFZGH010000291.1 GCA_017555465.1 Akkermansia sp.
ATCCAGTTCGGGCTGGAATGCGCCCTGCTCGCAGCGCTCCAGTCCGGCAAGCCCCGCTGGGATACCCCCTTTACTCGCGGTGAGACGGGCATTCCCATCCACCACCTCATCTGGATGGACAATATCGACGCTATGCTCGCCGCCATGCAGGACGGCATAGCTCACGGGTTTACCTGCCTCAAAATGAAGGTCGGAGCTCTCCCCTTTGAGCAGGAGTTACAACTGCTGCGCGAAGCCCATACCGCCTTTCCGCTGGCCGAAATCCGGGTAGATGCCAACGGCGCTTTCACCCCGCAGGAAGCATTGCCAAAACTCGACGCAATGGCCTCCGCAGGCGTAGCCCTCATCGAGCAACCTATCCGACCCGCCCAGTGGCAGGAACTGGCGCAACTCTGCCGACATTCGCCCCTGCCCATCGCGCTGGATGAAGAACTCATCGGCAACGCACCCCTTCCCCTGCTCGATGACGTGCAACCGCAGGCCATCGTCATCAAACCCAGTCTGCACGGAGGCCTTCTTGCCGCCCAGAACTGGGCACAGCTAGCAGAGCAACGAGGTATCCGCTGGTGGGTCAACTCCGCGCTGGAAAGTCACATCGGCCACACCGCCCTGGCCGAATGGTGCAGCTATGCCGCACCCGGAACCCTCCAGGCTCTCGGCACGGGCAGACTGTTTATAGACGATGCGCCCAGCCGCATCCAGCTGCGGGATTCAAGCCTTTACTACATAATGTGATAGAATTTCTGAACAAATAACGTATTAATTGTGTCAAAAAGTGTAATCATGAGCAGAATTACCACCATCAGCTCCGTCATGGCTCTGGCCATGAGCCCCGTGCTTCTGGCAAATGCCCCCGCACTCCGCATCATGCCCGCCAACCTCGTATCCGTTCCGGGCGTGACCACCGCCCCGGCCCCCACTGAGGGCAACTGCGACCTCATGGCCGCCAACACCGTGCGCGCCGGATTTATCGGCCTCCGAGACCTCGCCGTCCAGCGGGTCGACCAGGATGCCCCCTCCACCGTGCAGGTTGCCGTCTTCCAGGTGCTCGATTCTCTGGGCTACCGCCGCTTCAACCGCTTCGGCGACGGCCAGCTCACCCCCGGCACCCAGTTCACTATCGCCATGAACAGAGAACTGCCCGGCCAGCCCTCTGCCAATGTTGACACTATCGCCAGCCTGCAGCCCGGTGCAGAAGTCATCATGCGCGTTGACCACCTCTACCTCCGCACAGAGCAGGAGGGCGAATCCATCCGCGCCTGCGCCCGCCTTGCCATGGCCAACAGTGATACCCCTGCAGCCCCCGCTGCGGCACCCGCTCCGGCTCCCCTGCCCATTCCCGGCGCCATGCCCCAGCAGACTCCCGGCATGAGTCTGCAGATGAGCAGCCGCAGCTTCTCCATGACCACCGATGCCAGCGGACAGATGCAGACCGTGCAGACCAGCCGCGTATACGACCCTGCCACCGGGCAAATCAAGACCCGCATGCTGGTTAACGGTGTGGAAGTCGATCCCGAAACCCGCCAGCCTCTTGCCACCGCCCTTGCTCCGGTGCAGCAGCCTGAAATCACCCCTGCTCCAGCCCCGGTAAGCGAACAACAGGCCCAGCAGGACGCCGAAGAGGACGATGAGAACGACACCATCGTGGAACACAACAACAATCCCATCGTGCAGCCCGGCGATAAAGCACCGATGCCCACCGATATCGCCCCCATTGCAGAGCCGGCACCCACTGGCGTCGACACCATGTCCGCAGGAGACAGCTTCTAAAACAGCAGCAACTGCCCCTTTCCACCGCGCCAACGGTCCGCCCGCTGGCGCGGTTTTTCATTGAGCCGGGATGATGCCTGTGCTAGAGTACTCTCATGGCAGACACCCCGCAAATCCCCTTCTTTGCCGAAAGCGTCCCCGCGGGCTTTCCCACCCCCACCGCAGGCGAAATCAACGGCACGCTCGACCTCAACCAGCTCTGCGTGCGGCATCCTGCTGCCACCTACTATGTGCGAGCCCGCGGCAACAGCATGACAGGCGCTGGAATAGACGATGGAGACATCCTCGTAGTCGACCGCAGCCTTGACCATACCCACGATAGCATCGTCATCGCCGCCATCTCCGGGGAATTCACCGTCAAAAAGCTCGAGCAACGAAACGGAAGCCACTGGCTCGTCCCCGCAAACCCGGACTACCAGCCCATAGAAATCACCCCGGAACAAATGGCTGATATCTTCGGCGTTGTGACATTTGTCATCCGCCAGCTGCAATAAATATCTCCCGGCGCAGCCGGGAACTTATCTCTGCGCAGCAGAAATTATCTCTATCTCCCGCGCAGCGGGGGATAGATGATATCCCCACCCTGCTGCGGGGCTGCAAGCCTCGCAGGGAATTTCATCTGCCGCTGCGCGGCAGAGTTAAGTTCGCCTGGGGCCTCCGGGCTTCGCGCTACGGCCTCCCGAGTCGGCGAGATAAGTTCTGCTGCGCAGAGAGATACTGAACCCGCAGAGCGGGTGTCAGCCA
>JAFZGH010000292.1 GCA_017555465.1 Akkermansia sp.
CAGCATGTTCTGGCTCATCATCGTTGTCCCCATGCAGCTGGTAGGAGCACTTATCCTGCTGCCGCTGGTCATGATAATCGGCTTCCGCGACAAAAACACCCAATCCGCCGCATGAACAGAACCCGCAAGCGATACACCATCGGCTACCTGATTTTCATTCTGATTCTCGGGATTCTGCACTTACACCCCTGGCCCAATCCCCCCGAAACAGCAGGGGAAGCATGGAACAGGGTTCATCCTTGGTTCGGCCCCGCGCCCGTCCAGCTGGAATTAGACTCCACATACCAGGAAGCAGAGCATATCACCCACTATCATTTCCAATTCGCCCCCGATGCCGAAAAGGAAGAACATATCATCACGCTGCTGGAGCTTCAGCAAATACCAGCAAGCGGGCAGCAGGAAAATCGTTTTTCTCCATCAACAAAACACATCTGCCTGCTGGAGGGTGGCAGCGAATGGGGCTATGTGGTCGAAAACCTTGTACTCACCCGAAGCAGCACTGCACCCACACAGCTCGAATTCAGCATATTGTGGGATGCCGATGAACACAGTGGCTGGCCTTACTATCGCCCGACATTCGACCATGTGAAACCACCAATGTGGCAAGCTTTCCTGATGATGATTCAGGGAATTGCCTTCATGCTGAGCAACACCATCCTCGCCCCGCTAGGCTTTCTCCTGCTTTTTCCATCCTTCACCCTCACCCGCTGGTGGCACCACCTGCTCTGGTACGCAGCCGTTTTCATTCCACAAGTCGTCATTATCTACTGGCTGCACACATGGCTGTCCGGGCCTCCCCTGGGTGTAGCATTCGGTTTGGGTCTGACTGTGGGCATCCCCTTCCACCTCTTTGCCGCCTGGATACTGGGCCGAATCGCCAGACGCCACCTGATTGACGCCTTGCCTACGCCTCCATCTTGCGCTGAGTAATGCTGCACGAGCGGGGCTGACCGCCGCGCTTGCGGGCGCGCTTCAGCTCCAGCTGACGGGGTGAGGGAGCACCGTTGATGCGATGATCCAGTTCCTCGCAAAGCGTGCGCCGCGCCAGGTAGCGGTTGATTTCGCGCTCCCGCTCGCAGTGGCAGCGCACCACAATCCCGCTGGGCACATGGGTCAGATACACGCAGTTATTCGTCTTATTGACTTTCTGCCCACCCTTGCCGCTGCCGCGCACAAATTTCTCCTCCAGGTCATTCCTGTGCACCCCCAGGCGCTGCATCATTTCCTGGAGCTTCTGCATTTTCTCTGGCGATACCGGCATGACTGGAATGGTATAACAAAGCCGACGCACGGGCAAGAAAATTAGTTTTACATCCCCGGAAATGCGGACTTTCAGATTCAAAGCGAGCTCTGCCTGTTATTTATCTTGACCTCTGAGCCATTTCAGTGCTAACATGCTGGCATAACGACTCATTTCTGCTTATGAAACGCTCTCATATTACTTTTTGTGCACTGTGTCTGCTGATGGGTATTCAATTGTCCACTGTGCCCGTTTATGCCGAACCGGAGGAAGAAACAGTTCAGAATGAATCTGAAGCTACTGCAGAAGTTGAAGAAGGTTCCAAGGAATGGAAGCGAGCAAAGCTCATTGCGTGCCAGAAGTTTACGGCTGAGGAGTTCAAAAGTTTCCGACAGCTGGCTAATCTGCTGAAAAAAGCTAAGGGTGAGCGCGATTACAAAAAAGCCAATAAAATGGCAGGCGACCTCGTCAAGAAATATGCTCCTTTGTACTCAGAGAACAAGCCTGTAACTATCGATGGCCTTCAAATCACAGCCGAAGACCTTATCCCCTGCCATACCAAATTAGGTTCGCAGCGCAGAAAACTGTACAAGGATTTCCTGGAATACTGCGATAAGCAGAGCAACATGCAGAACCGCAGTGGCTGGGACAATAATGTGGATGATTCCAAGAACAGCAAGAAGAAGAAAAAGAAAAAGAAGCAGGACGAAGCTGTCAGCCTCAATATGGGTCAGCTCGACACCATCAAGGGATTCCTGCGCGTCAATCAGGAGGAGTTCGCAAATAAGATTGACGAAGAAAGAGAAGAAGAAGAGGAAGAAAACGGCAAGCTTCCCATGCGCTGATTTCCGCCTCACCAGATTTCACCAACTCCCCGCCCTGTCTGCAGAGCGGGGAGTTTCTGTCCCCGGCGAACAAATCCACTATGTCCTGCATTTCTCTTGCGATAAGTGGGTAATATATGCTACAGTAACCGTCTGATGGCTACTATCTGCATACTGGACGGCATGGCGCTTATCTACCGCGCGTTCTACGCCTTTATCAACAACCCGATGCGTAATTCCACCGGGCTGAACACCTCCGCCATGTTCGGCTTCATCAATACGGTGGTGCACCTCATCGAAAAGGAAAAGCCCACGCACATTGTAGCCTGTCTGGATCCCAGCGGCCCGACCTTCCGCCACGAGCGATTCCCCGAATACAAGGCGAACCGCCAGGCCATGCCCCAGGAGCTGCGCGATTCCATCCCCTGGATTGTGGAGATTCTGGCCGCCATGCGCATCAAGACCCTGCGCATGCCCGGATATGAGGCCGATGACCTTATCGGCACCATCACGCGCATGAACGATGAAGCGGGCAACATGCACGCCTACATGGTTTCCAAGGACAAGGACCTGGGGCAGCTTCTTTCTCCCACATGCTCATTCTGGCGCCCCGGCAAAAAGGGCAGCGATTTCGAGACGGTGGGGGTGGCCGAGTTCCTGGAGGAATGGGGAATTGCCGACCCGCGCCAGATTATTGATATTCTCGCGCTCATGGGCGATGCGTCCGATAACATCCCCGGTGTGCCGGGTGTGGGCGCAGTATCGGCGAAAAAACTCATCACACAGTTCGGCAGCATCGAGAACATGCTCGCGCGCAGCGCTGAAATCAAGGGGAAAATGCGCGAGAAAATTGAGCAGAATGCCGAAGCCGCCCGCCTTTCATACGAGCTGGTCACCATCCGCCGCGATGTACCGGTAGATATCAGCCTGGAGGACTGTCAGCGGCAGGAGTTTGATACCAAGGCGCTGGCGGATATCCTCCAGAAGCTGGAGTTCAAGGAGCTGGCAAAGAAGCTCTGCGGTACTCAGCCGAGCGATGCCGACATGGGCGAGCTCTTTGCCGCGGCAGCAGCCCCCGCCACCCAGGATGGGGGAGAAACGCAGCTCGACCTCTTCACCCTGCCCCAGCTGGCCGACATCAACTCCACCCCGCACCAGTACCACCTGGTGAACACGCCGGAGGCCCGCGCCGCCCTGGCAGCCCACATGGAGCAGGCTGACCGCTGGGCGTTCGATACCGAAACAACCGGGCTCGACCCGCTCACGGATAAGATGCTGGGCTTCTCCGTGGCACTCGATGCGCACGAGGCATACTACATTCCCACCTCCGGGGAAGGCTGGCAGGATTGCTTCCGCGCCGCCTTTGCCGGTAACGCTGAAAAAATCGGGCTGAATGCCAAGTTCGACCTCCAGGTGCTGCACCAGGCGGGGCTGGTGGTGAACGGGCCGTTCTTTGACTGCATGCTGGCGCACAGCGCGCTGTACCCGGAGCTGCGCCACGGCATGGACGAAATGGCCGAAGCCCTGCTGCAGTATAAGACCATTCATCTGGAAGACATTGCCGGCAAGGGCAAGGCCATGGATACCGCCGCCGTTCCCGTGGAAACGATGGCCGAATATGCAGCCGAGGATGCAGACGTGACGCTGCGTCTCTACCAGGTGCTGCAGCCGCAGCTGGCAGATGCCGGGCAGGAGGAGCTGATGCGCCGCATCGAGTTCCCGCTGGTGCCGGTGCTGGCAGGCATTGAGGAGGAAGGCATGCGCGTGGAGCCGGAGCTGTTGCAGAAGAGCTCTGAGGAACTGGGAGCGCAGATTGACAGCATCCGCGCACGCATTGATGAGCAGGTGGGCCGCCCCATCAACCTGAACTCCCCCAAGCAGCTGGGTGAGCTGCTCTTCGATGACATGAAGCTGCTCACCAAGCCGAAAAAGACCCGCACCGGCCAATATGTGACCGATGAGGAAACACTGCGCAAGCTGGTACCCGTTTCCCCGCTGGTGGCAGATATTCTGGAATACCGCGAGCTGAGCAAGCTCAAAGGCACGTATCTGGACGCCCTGCCCCGCTTCATCTCGCCGAAGGATGGCCGCATCCACTCCACCCTGCTGCAGATGGTCACGGCCACCGGGCGCCTCGCTTCCCAGAACCCGAACCTGCAGAACATCCCGGTGCGTTCGGAGGCCGGCAAGCTCATCCGCCGCGCCTTTGTGGCGCGCGATGCGCAGCACAGCATCCTCTCTGCCGACTATTCGCAGGTGGAGCTGCGCCTCATGGCCGCCCTTTCCGGCGACCCGGGCATGATTGCCGCCTTCACCTCCGGGCGCGATATCCACGCCGAAACCGCCGCCCGCATCTACGGTATCCCGCATGAGGAAGTCACCGCCGACATGCGCCGCAAGGCCAAGACGGTGAACTTCGGCATCATCTACGGCATCTCGGCCTTCGGGCTCTCCCAGCGCCTGGATTGCCCCCGTGGCGAGGCAGCCGGGCTTATTGAAAGCTATTTCGGGCAATTCCCGGGCGTGAAGGAATGCATGGACAAACTGGTGGCCGAGGCCCGCGAACGCGGCTATGCCGAAACCCTTTGCGGACGCCGCCGCAAACTGCCAGATCTGAACAGCGCCAACTTCAACCTGCGCGCCGCAGCCGAACGCACCGCCATCAACACCCCGATTCAAGGCACAGCGGCCGATATGATTAAAATCGCCATGGTGCGCGTGGCCGGGCTGTTGCAAGGCAAGCGTAGTCGCCTCATCATGCAGATTCACGACGAATTGCTCATCGACCTGCATGAGGATGAGCACGACCTCATCCCCCAGATAACCGAAGCCATGCGCGCCGCCCTGCCCCTGCCGCACGGCGTGCCGCTGGAAGTAGAGGCCAACACCGCCCCCAACTGGCTCGAAGCGCACTGATAGAAGTATGGAAACAAGGATGATGAAGCTCATGAAGGGACTCATGTGGAGCATGGGTACCCTCCTTGCTGTCATCTTGGCACTGGGGATAGGGAAAGCCTTCCACGACTCCTTCCTGGATGAGGCGGCTCCCCCTCCCGCGCCAGACTATCTGGAAAAAGCCAGAGTCTGCCTGAGCCGGGCAGAAAGCGAGAATAACCCGTTTACGAAGCAGAAACTCTGGATGGATGCTCTCTGGACCCTCTGCTCAGTCGATGACGAACAACGACCGGCAGCACTGGAACTGGCAAAGAGCATGATCCCGGGCATGCAGGAGTTCATCCGCAGACACCAGCTTCCGAAAATCAAACCGGAGTTCAAACTGAGCTTCATGCTGAGCCACGCAGGGGAGAACCTCAGCTGCCTGGCCGCTCACATTCAGAGCGGTGTATATGATTTTTCTGCCGAATCAGGCCGGGATAACCGCCACGCGCTGGCCTGCCTGCTGCGGGATATTCTCGGTATCATCAATAAGGAACGACGTGGTGTCAGAGTAGAACAGCTCAAACCCATCGTCCTTACCCTGCTGCAGCAGGGAGTACGCACCAGCTGGCCAGACATCATCCTGGAACACGAGCTGATTGAGTATGACCCGGAACTTGACGATCCGGTGCTCACCGCAGTACGCACCCGGGATGCTGAATTTCTCCGTGCCGTACTGGCCTGCGGCCTGTCCGCCTGCGGCACTCATAATGACGGCAAACCTGCGGATGAAGCCCGCTGGCAGAACTCCCCGGAATTACTTAACATTCTCCAATCAAACTAATCATTAATCACTAATCATTAAACTTTCATGATTACACTCGTTGGACTTGGATACGATATTCACCGCTTTTCGGAGACGGAGCGTCCGCTCTGGCTGGGCGGTGTGCAGGTGCACCCCACCAGGGGGCTTGCCGGACACAGCGATGCCGATGTACTCTGCCACGCGCTGGCAGATGCCATTCTGGGCGCTATCGGCGAGCCGGACATCGGCTACTGGTTCCCACCAGGCGATGAGGGCTGCAAGAACATCTGCTCCCTCCGCATTGTGGAAAAAGCTGTCGAATTGCTGCAGGCACAGGGAGGCCGCGTGGTGAATGTGGACTGCGCCCTCATTGCCGAAGCGCCGAAGATTATGCCCTTTGTGCAGCAGATGAAGGAGACCCTGGCCCCGATACTGGGCGTTTCACCCCGCCGCGTGGGGGTCAAGGCCACCACCAACGAAAAGCTCGGTGCGCTGGGACGCCGCGAGGGCATGGCCGCCTTTGCAACCGTAGCCGTACAAGTTCCCGACGAAAACTGACTGCCATGAACCCTGAAATTGATTTACTGGCCTTTGCTGCGGTGGAGAATCTGAAAGCCGCAGGCCTCACCGTGACGACGGCAGAAAGCTGCACCGGCGGCTTGATTGCTGCCGCGCTCACCGAAGTTCCCGGTGCCTCCGCCGTGTTCCGCTACGGCTGGGTGACTTACTGCAACGAAGCCAAGGAACGCCTCCTGAGCGTACCTGCCGAACTCATTGAGGAACACACCGTGGTGAGCGAGCCCGTAGTAGCAGCCATGGCCACCGCTGCCATGCGCCAGAGCGGGGCAGATATCGCCGTTGCCGTCTCCGGCAATGCCGGTCCTACCGCACCAGAGGGTGAGCCGCCCGCCGGCACGGTATGCCTGGCCATTGCCCGCCGCGGTGCTGCCCGCCCGGTGCATACCGAGACTCTGTATCTCCCCGGTATGACCCGCCGCCAGTTCCGAGAACGGGTCACAGCCAAAGCCCTGCAGCTCATTGCCGGCGCTGCCAGCTGAAACAAAAAAGCCTGAGTCAAAACTCAGGCTTTTTTATATATTAATCAATCCCCTGGCGGTCGTATAGTTCCTTGTAAAGCGGGCAGGAGGCGTAGAGCTCCTCATGCGTGCCGTCGCCCACTATACGGCCGTAGTCAAACACCAGAATGCGCTGCGCATTGCGGATGGTGCTGAAACGGTGGGCCACAATCAAAGTGGTGCGTCCCTGCGCCAGCTTGTCCAGTTCCTCCTGAATCTCGCGCTCGCTCTCTGCATCCAGTGAGGCGGTGGCTTCATCCAGAATCAGAATGGGGGCATCTTTCACAAAGGCACGGGCAATAGCCACGCGCTGGCGCTGCCCGCCGGAAAGCCCGGCACCGCCCTGCCCCAGCTCGGTATCAATCCCCTGCGGCTGGGTGGAGAGGAACTTCGTGACAGCGGCGGAATCTGCAGCCGCCATGATTTCCTCATCCGAGGCAGCCATGCGCCCCAGGCGGATGTTCTCGCGTATTGTGCCGGCAAACAGCAGAGCCTGCTGACCCACCAGCGAAAGGTTCTCACGCAGCTCATGCGTGCGCAAATCTCGCACGTCAATACCATCCACCTCCACGGCGCCCTTCGTGGCTTCATAGAAGCGGGGAATCAGCGAGGCAAAGGTGGTCTTGCCAGAACCGCTCGGCCCCACAAGCCCCACAATCTGCCCCGGAGGAATGGTCAGGTCTACATCGCGCAGCACCAGTTTTTCCGGCTCGTAACCAAAACTCACATTCCGGAAACAGATTTCGCCCTTCACAGGGCCGCCGAACTGTTTCGGATTCTCGGCTTCAGGGATGGTGTTGGGCTCCAGCATCACCTCTGCCAGGCGTTTCAGCGCGCCTTGTGCCTCATTGAATCGATTCCAGGCCGTGCCGGCGCGCTTCATGGAGTCAAAGGTAAAGAACAGAGCCGCGGCAATAGCCATGAAATCCGTGAGCGTCAGGCCGCACATGCGCCCCCGCACCAGCAGGAACGAAAGCGCCAGAGCGGTAACGATTTCCATCACCGGAACGAGGGCTTTCTGGTACTTCACCAGCTTCACGATATTGGTACGCAGACGCCAGGATACATTCCGGAACTCCTGAATTTCGCGTTCCTCCATGGCATAGGCGCGCACTTCGCGCTGATTTTCCAGATTCTGCTGCACGGCGGTATTCAACTCACCAAGCCCCTGCTGAGTGCGCTGGGCTTTCTGGGAAATGCGCTTGCCGAATTCATAAATCGGCCAGGCCGCAATGCCGATGAATACCAGGTTGACCAGGAAGAGCACCCCCTGCCCGGACGACACCAGCAGGTAGATGAACGCCCCAATGGCACAGGCCGCGGTAATAGGCTGCTTGATCAGGTCATTGGATACCGTCGTCAGAATACCTTGCACACTGCCGGTATCTGCCAGGATACGGCTCATGATATCGCCCTTGCGGCGGCTCTCCATAAAGGCGATGGGCAATTCCTGCACCCGGCAGAACACCTGCATGCGCAGCGTTTCCAGAATCCGGATACCCAGGATATTAACCATCACCGCATTGCCCCACATGGCCACGCCGCGCACCAGGAAAATCGCGGGCATGGAAGCACAGGCCAGCAGCAGCAGCGAATCGGCAGAAAGAGACTGCAACGCAGGGATGAGGCTCAGCAGCTCCGGCGTGTCCCCGGCCTCGCCCCGGAATACCACGGGGAATACGTATTTCACCATGAACGGCACACCCGCACCACTGGCAGCTGCCGCTATCATACCCGTGCACAGCACCAGCACGAATAAGCTGAGATGCGGCAGCAGAAAACGTTTCCAGAAATAAATCAGATTCTTCATGCTTCAACCTCCGTTTCTTTTTCTTCCTCTGCCTGGCGCACCTGCTCATCATACAAGTGGCGGTAGAGGGTGCAATTCTCATACAAATCTGCATGGGTGCCATCGGCTATGATGCGGCCCTCCTCAAACACCAGAATGCGCTGTGCCATGCGAATCGTGCTGAAACGATGCGCAATCACAAAGGTCGTCTGCCCCTTGGCCAGTTCATCAAGCTCTGCCTGAATGGCGGCTTCGCTCTTCATATCCAGCGCAGAGGTTGCTTCATCCAGAATCAGCACCGGTGCATTCTTCAGGAACGCGCGGGCGATGGATATACGCTGACGCTGGCCGCCGGACAACCCGGCACCACCCTCACCCAGCATGCGGTCATACCCCTCCGGGGTACTTTCGGCAAATTCGTCAACCCTGGCCTGGCGGGCGGCCTTCAGCACAGCCTCCTTATCTGCGCCGGGATTACCCACGCGGATGTTCTCATAAATAGTATCGCGAAACAATGCAGCAAACTGAGAAACCAGGCCGATGCTGCGGGTGCGGTCTTCGCGGAAAATGTTGCGCAAATCCACTCCATCCAGCTTCACACTGCCGGTGTCCGGGTCGTAGAAACGGCATATCAGATTGATAAATGTGGTCTTGCCCGAGCCACTGGGCCCCACCAGCGCCACCACCTGCCCGGCAGGCACATGCACATTGATGTCTTTCAGCACGGTCTTTTCCTCATTGTAGCCAAAGGTCACATGCTCAAAATCCACAGCTCCTGCCACCGGGTGCTCCAATTTCGCGGGTTCGGCAGGCTCAGGAGTCTCATCTGTAGCGTGCAACACTTCGTTAATACCATTAATACCCACCGCCATAATCTGAATCTGGTTGGCAATACTCCCCAGATGCTTGATAGGCTCATAGCAGAAGTAGAACGCAAACGCAATGGCTGAGAACTGCTCCAGAGTCAGCCCGTCACTGCACCCGCGGTACAGCGAATACGCCAGCGCAAGCGCAGAAACAAACTCCACAGAGGGCGCCACACTGCTCTTCCAGGCATTCATGCGGATAATGAGCGAATTGTACTTGCGGATGATTGTTCTCAGCAGGTTTTCGCGATGAGATTCCAAATTGAACGCGCGCACTTCCCGCTGAGCAGAGAATGTCTCCTCCACCACGGTGGTGATGACATTCATATCCTTCAGCGCCTTTTTCATCTGCTTGGCCATGCGCTTGCCCACACCGCGCACCACGGGCACAATCGCGCATGATATCAACAGATTTCCCAGCAGAATAGCACTCTCATCATTGGAGCAGGCGGCATAGACCAGATACGCACCCGCAGCAACCAAAGTCAACGGCTGAATCACCAGTTCATTCAGAATGGTCACCATCCCCTGCTGCGCCATCTGCGTATACTGAATAACCAAGGTCATCAAGTCGCCACGAGTGCGCCGGTCGTGATATGAAAAAGACAACCACTGCAGGCGGGCAAAAACATCCACCCGTAAATCCAGCAACGCCTCTGTACCGGCGCGGGTCAGCAGATACGTATTGGCGTATGTTGAAAACCCTCGAATAGCCATCACCAGAGGAATAAACGCCGCAGCTATCCACATGACTGCCTGTTCCATTTCAGAAGGCTCCACCCACGTTGAAATCCAATTCTGCAGCAGCGCAGGCATCTCCTCCGTCCCAAAGACAATGGGAAAGACATACTGGGTCATGAAAGGCAAGCCAAAACCAGCAGAAGCGGCGGCCACCATACCTGCTACCACACCTCCGGCTATCAAATACCACCTGGGCTGTATGTACTGCTTCAGAATCGGCTTGAAAATCGGCCACAATTTTTCGTTATCAGCTTTACTCATGAACTTTATCAGAGTCTACCAGATAAAGGAGGCTCTGGCAATCATTTTTGAACTTCAACGCCCCAGCAAGCCCATTTTTTATGGCACACCGTGCGCATAACACGCCGACTGCTTGACATCCCCACTCAAATAGTGCAATATAGGGAGCGTTCTATCCCTTTACTGGGTAACATATACGCGTCACACCATGAAAAAAGCCTTTTTTCAAACCATCGTTCTGACCGCTTCCGCCACCATGCTCACCTCCTGTTTCGATGAAATCAAACAGGCATTCAATGGTGAAGAAGGCACCGCTCCCGCCCCTGCAGAACAGCAAGCTCCCGCAGAACCACCGGCACCAGTAATTCCCACAGAACCGACCAATGACGAAATCTCCCGGATGCTCCTGGAGCAGCTCAATGGTTGCGACTCCGTCAACATCGGTACGCTTACCTGCGGAGAACCCACGCGCAACCCCGATTCCAGCATCAGCATGGGAGCCACGCTGCAGATGACAGTCAAGGAAGACATGTTTGCCAAGGAAACTGCCCCGGCAGCCTTCAACAAAGAACGCGAAGCGGTGAACGAAGCCGCCAACACCTCTATGAAGCCGGAATCCGTCTACCTCTTCCAGGTAGGCGCGACGACAGACCTCATCACCGATGCAGATCGCGTGGCCAAACCTCTGCCGGAACACCTGCAGACTCCTCTCAACGAGCTCAAGGAACTGGCAGATTCCCCGGTGTACCGGAAAATGGTAAATGCAGGCGATTCAGTGGAAGCCTCTGCCACCTTCACCGCCATTTACACCGACGGCGAATGGAAATTCAGCAATATTGTGGTGGATAACGCCGCACTGCTGGCACTCAATGCATACACAGCCCAGAGCGCCCTGCCCCAGGACGCCCCCATCCTGACCCCGGAATTCGAAGAAAGCCGCAAAGCCACCATCCGCGAAAAAGTAGCCGCCTTCAACCAGCTGGCCGAGCCCTACATCAAAGGCCGCGAGGAGCAGGCCCGCGCCACACTCACCGAACACCAGGCCCGGGCTGAGGAAGAAGCCCGCCGCATGACCGAACAGGCAGCCGCCCAGGAAGCCGCCCGCCAGGAAAGCATCCAGGGCTTTGTACAGGCGCTCGCCAACGACAAACTTTTTGCCGGCGAATGGACTCGCGACAAAAAATTCGGTGAGCTTTCGCTGCACATCGAAGAAGCCAAGCAATTTGACAACTCCATACAATTCGTCGGCACCATCTACGACACCAAGCTGCCGGAAGCCAGCCTGGATATCATCGGCCGCTGCGACCTCACCCCACGGGAAGATGGCACCACCCTGGTTGATATCTCCATCTATGAAGGCCAGTACGACCCTGACGAACCGACTGCAGAGGTGTACGACGCCAAGGACGGCATGCTTTCTCTCACTCTTAGCAAAGATGGCAGACTGACCGGCATCATGAGCTGCGCTTCCTGGTCCAATTCCCCGGAAAAAGCCTTCCAGATCAACATGAGCCCCAAGGCGAAGGAAGAGCCCAAGCGCCGTCGTCACCGCTGATACTGCAGCCCCTTTTCTTCTTCATGCAGGCAGAATCCTCAATGGGTTCTGCCTGTTTTCCTGCACATGAGTCCACCATGACTCACATTTATACACCACAATGTCAGCATCGGGGCATTATTGGGTTGCTTTTCGAGATGGAATCCGCTAAAATCGCGCACACGTTATGGCCAGGCAAGCATTAGGAAAAGGGCTGGGCGCCCTCATTATGAGAAAACAGGAAGCAACCAGCGCACCTGTTGATATTACGGAAGATGACACCGAGCGCGTCATCATCGCCAACATATCAGACATCAAGACATGCCCCTTCCAGCCCCGCCGCCACTTTGACGAACAGCAGATTGAGGAACTGGCCGCCTCCATCCGCGAACACGGGCTCATCCAGCCGCTCATTGTCCGCAAGGTCAAAGGCAGCTTTGAACTCATCGCCGGTGAGCGCCGTCTGCGTGCCCTCACCAGCATCGGCCAGACCACAGCAAAGGTCGTGGTGCACGAAGCCACAGACCAGGAGGTAGCTGAGCTGGCCCTCATCGAAAACCTGCAGCGCGCAGACCTCTCCCCTCTGGAAGAAGCAGAGCAGTACCGCCTGCTGCAGGAGAAGTTCGGCATGAAACAGGAAACCATTGCCCAGCACGTAGGCAAATCCCGCGCTGTCATTGCCAACATGGTGCGCCTGCTGGAACTTGCCCCTGAGGTTCGCGAACTTCTTACCCAGCAGCAGATTACCGTAGGCCATGCCAAAGTACTTCTGCAACTTAAGGATGAGGACAAACAGACGCTTGCGGCCCATCGCGTAGCACGCGGCACACTGACCGTGCGCCAGACCGAACAGTTAGTGCGCAACATGCTTAATCCTCCACCCTCTCCGGTAAAGGAAGCACCCGTACTCCCCCCGGCCTATACCCGCGTCTGCAATCAGCTCTCGCAGGACTTCGGCACCAAGGTAAACATTGCCATGAAAGGCAAGAACAACGGCGTCATCGAAATTCCCTACGCCGGGCGTGAAGACCTGGTGCGCATTCTCCAGATTTTCGGCATTACCGAGAGCATCTGATGCGCCGCCTCCTGCTGCTTGTGCCGCTGCTCTGCAGCTGCGATGACACCTCCTCCACCCGCGCCCCGGCAGAGCCTGCGGCGGCAGTTACGCAGGAAGAGTGGGTCACTACCCCTGATTTCAGCGGACAGAACGCCTATAACCACTGCGCAGCCATCTGCCGGCTCGGCCCGCGCTTCAGCGGCTCTCCTGCCTACGAGAAACAACTGCAGTACCTGGAAAAGCATCTGCACGCCGCTGGATGGCAAACCGTACGTGATTCATTCCAGGCGCCCAACGGGGTAAAAATGAGCAACCTGCGCGCCTTCCGGGGCACGGCGCCCGCGCCTCTGCTGCTCAGCTGCCACATTGATACAAAAATCAACATTTCCCTCCAGTTTGAAAGTGCAGATGACGGAGCCAGCGGTGCCGCTGTTCTACTGGAACTTGCCCGCGTGCTCCACGATGAACGGGTGGAACTCATCTTCCTGGATGGCGAAGAATCCTTTGCCCGCCACATGAGCGAAAAGGATGGGCTTTACGGCTCGAAATTCGATGTTGCCCGACGCAACAACACCCTGCCCCGCTGGCAGATTAACCTGGACATGGTGGGGGGGCGCAACAAAACTATCGCCATTCCCCTGCTGGACACATCAGACTTCATGTACGACCAGTACAGCGCTGCTATCCGCGCCACCGGATTCAGTGAGGAAAAATGGACTGTGTGGCCAGGAGGTTACCTGGATGACCACATCCCCTACCTCGACGCCGGGGTTGACAGTCTGGACCTCATTGCGCACTTCTCTGGCAGCAACTGGTGGCACACACCGAAAGACAACATGAGCCGCATCTGCCCCCGCTCCCTGCATGAAAGCGGTCTGCTCACCAGGCAACTCATTCACCAGCTGCTCAGCGCAGCTTCTGCAAGCGCTCAATAAGCTCCTGCGGAATCTCCGCACGCGCCTCTGGTGTATTCAACCGCCACTTATGCGTCTCATTGCCGGCCGCATCATAAACAGTAAGCGTCAACTGATTGCTGGCGCCATGCAGCACCATGATGCCCTGCGCATCCTTGAACTGCAGGGTCACCTCCCCCGCTTCGCCCGACATCCACCCGCGCCCACGCGGATTCGCATCGCGCGCCAGATGCCGGATGGCCTGCAAATGGTCAGATACCTCCATGGGCACAAAACCGCCGGGCAGTGCCGCCAGCTGCGCCACAATCGCCCGCCGATGCTCGCGCATCGCCTTACGGATGCCAGGGTCAACCACCAGCGGGCGCAGCACACGGTCGCCCCCCACGGCAGCATCCGGGCTGGCAGCAGCCTTCTGCTGGCGGGCCGGACGCTCCACCAGCGGCACATCCAGCACACGGCGGTCTCCATTCTGCAGCACCTCGACCCGCAGCACATTGCCCGGCGCAAGCCTCTGCAGCACAGCCCGCATTTCCTCCTTGGAAGAAACAGCCGTTCCATTCAGTGCCAGAATCACATCCCCCACCTGCAGACCGGCCGCCTGCGCCGGGCTGGCAGGCCGCACAGCGCGCACACCAAGCCCATTCTGCTCCAGCGCCGCATCCGGCACCACACCGAACATCACGCGCGGCTTCTCCGCCGCCAGCACAGGCAGCAGAAGCAGCGCACCCAGACCCAATTTTCCGGTCAGTTTCATCACAGATACTCCTCCTCTACTTCCACTTCCGTTCTGTTCGGCACGCGGATCACCGTGGTGGTATCCTCGGCCTCCAGCACAAAGGCATCTTCGTAAATCACCTCATAATGCCGCACCGGAGCCTGCCCATGGCGCCACTCCACCCGCCCGGTGCTGCGGGCATCAATCACATTGCGGCTCACCAGCCCCTGGTTATCAGATTCTGCCACTGCATTCCCCGGCACAAGCAACGCCAGCCCGGTGCAGCAAAGCACCAGCGCCGCCGCTGCGGCCGCCCCAGCGCGCCACCAATAGCCGCGGCGGCGCCCCTGGCACGCAG
>JAFZGH010000035.1 GCA_017555465.1 Akkermansia sp.
CCGCGCGGTCAATGTGCGCGCGGGTGTTGATGCGCTCGGTGAGCAGGGCGTAATAAAGCGGGTTTGTTTCGAGCCCTTCGGAGATGAGTCCGATGCCGATGGCGCCGCCGGCATTGCCTGCCATGTTCTCCAGCAATGCGGCGCCGCCATACAAGCCGTGGTTGCCGCCAAAGTTGAGCAGCTCGCACCACACGTGCGGGCGGTTCTGGTAGCTGCGCTGAATGTTGTGGCCGGGGGTCATGTCCTTATCCAGCGCAAGGATGATGGTGTGTGCCGGATCGGTACCGGCCAGGAGGTCCCGGTGCGGGTTGTGCCCCCAGGCCTGGATGAGCCAGGTGGAACCGGGCGCGGCGCTGAGCATGGCGCTCTGCACGGCCATGGCCGCCGGGGTGAGCGGGGTTTTCCCGGTGTTGCCCCCCTCGTGGAACAGGTCGCCACCGAAGAATTTTCCCTGGTAGCCGTATACTTCATTGATGTGCTTGTACCAGAGGCTGGCCAGGCGCGGGAAGTCCTCTGCGGTGGGTTGCAGCACGGCGGGGCGGTTGTAGTGCGCGCACCACTTGCCCTGGGGGATAATCCAGCCCTTTATTTTATCATGGGGCATATCGTGCGGCAGAAAGCCCACATAGCCCTGCAGCACCGGTTCCATGCCCAGCTCGCGCATGCGTTTGACAAGGAAGCGCCCGAGCCTGGCTTCGTTTTTGATGATGATGGGACTCACCGGGCCGCCTTCGCCTTCCAGATTGCCCATGTTCCACCAGGCCGCATAGGCGGGGTTGGGGATGAATGCGGCAATTTTATCACGGGGGTAGCCGATATCTCGCAGGAAACCCTGCCACACCTGCTCGAGCCCCGCGGTGACGAGGGCGTGTGTGTAGCCCGCCAGTGCGAGGCGGTCCAGTTCCTGCTCCCAGCGGGCAAAGTCCCAGTGGGTGGCGGTGTAGCTCAGGGTGCAGTAGTTATAGGCGTAATTGAAGGGCAGGGCCTCGGGAATCGTGATGGGCGAGTCGGGCAGGATGAATCTGGACGCGGAGGTATTGTCTCCATTCCAGGAGAGGTGAATGCTGGCCAGTTTACGCAGGTAATAGCCGTAGCCGCGGATGCATTCGTGCACGGTAGCGGCGGTAATGTGGAGCTTGCCATCCCTTGCCGTGAGGCGCGCCTGCTTGTGCCCGGGTTCGAGACTGAAGCTGACCTTGCCGGAGAAGTCTGGCGTGACGCGGTTGACCAGTTCCAGTGCGGGCTGTACGCTGGCTGAACTGGCAGGCAGAGACGCGGCAAGCAGCGCCGGGATGGTGCTGCCTGCTGCGAAAATAGCCGTTATGCTATTCAAATTCATGGTAATGACTTATAAGAGCTTTATGTTGGAAACGTTGTCGTCGTTTTCCGGGTTCTTGTTGGTGCTGTCACCCTGGCCGTCGGCACCCTGGGAGAAGATATCGAAATCGGCATTGATGCCTTCGCCCACTTTGCCTTTTTCATCCTCGGCCTCGCAGCCCAGACGGTAGCGGTAGGGCTTGCCCCACGGGTCGAGGACGACGAGTACCTTGCGGCGGCCCTTTTCCTTGGTGCGGATGTTGACTCGCAGCACGGGAATGCCTTCGCCCTGTTCTGCGGCCTTGGGGTTGCGGATGATGTTGAAGGTGGGGCAATATGGCATGCGGGTTACGCCGTTTTCATCATCGGGCTCGCCGTCGTTGTTGTAGTCGCAGGAGAGCGCGCAGTACATGATGTTGGAGCTTTCCTCATCGCCTCTGCCGAAGGGGAGCGTACCGCCGTTGTCGGTGCGGTATTCATTCATGCATGCTTCCAGAAGCTGAATTTCGGTCTCAGCTTTCTTGACGAGCTTGCGATTCTGGTAGCTGCCTACGGCTGTCCACATGCCAGCCGCCAGCATGGCCAGCACGGCAACGCCGATGAGGATTTCAACGAGGGTGAAGCCCTTATGGCCTGTACGGGTCAGTTTCATGCTTGGGAGGGAGTGGGGTTACACGTTCTTGATGATTTCCATCATCGGCATGAACATGGCCAGCACAATGCTGCCCACCACAATGGCCAGGAACACAATCATGAGCGGTTCAAGCATGGCGGTGAGGGCGGTTACAGTGTTGTCCACTTCTTCATCATACACTTCAGCCACTTTCATGAGCATGTCCGGCAACTGACCGGTTTCTTCACCCACGTCCACCATGGAAATCATCATGGGCGGGAATACGTTGCAGGCGCTCATCGGGGTCACGATGGATTCACCCTCGCGTACGGAATCGTGAATCTTGGTCACGGCATCTGCCACCACCACGTTGCCTGCCGTATCGCGGGTAATCATGAGTGCCTGCAGAATCGGCACACCGGAGGAAACGAGGGTGCCAAAGGTGCGGGAGAAGCGCGCCACGGCGCTCACCTTGGTCAGGTCGCCGATCTTGGGCATCTTCAGCATCATGGCGTCCACCGCGCGGCCACCCTTGGGGGTGCGCTTCCAGATGGCAACACCCACGATGCCTGCGATGACAAATCCGAGGAAGAGTACGGCGTTGGGGACGAAGGGAATCACATCATCTGCCATGCAGTTGTCAGAGAAGTTGAAGACGAACTCGGAGAGAGCAGGCAGTTCCATGTTCTGGCCTTCGAACATTTCCTTGAACTTGGGTACAATTACCAGCATGAGGAAAACGAGAATGCCCACGGCAATAATCATGATGATGGTGGGGTACACCATGGCAGACACAATCTTGGAACGCAGACGATTGGCTTTTTCCTGGTATTCGGCCAGACGGTTGAGCACGACTTCAAGCACACCGCCGATTTCACCAGCTTTCACCATGTTCACAAACAGCTTGTTGAACATCTTGGGATAAGCGGAAAGGGCTTCGGAGAATGTGGAACCGCCCTGTACGGATTCCCCCAGTGCCACGATGGTAGCGCGCAGGTTCGGGTTGGGTTCCTGCTTGCTGAGCACGTTGAGACTCTGCAGCAGGGGGAGGCCTGCGTCAATCAGCGTGGCAAGCTGGCGCGTGAACACCATCAGTTCCTTCTGCTTCACGGATGCTCCGGCTTTGCCCTTGGCGCCGCCTTCGCTTTTCTTTTTGCCCTTAGCTGCTTTCTTTTCGGCTTTCTTTACGGCAGACGGACCGCCCTTGGATTCCTCGCATTCGCGCACGAGAAGCCCCTGGGCGCGCACCATTTCCATGGCGGCAATCTTGTTGTCAGCTGTTACAAAGCCTGTTTTTTCAGCGCCGTTCTGGTCGAGCGCGGTGTATTTGAAATTAGGCATAGTGTTGAGTAAGTTAAAAGGAAAATGTTGTTATGGTAAGAGAATAGCAGATGTGCGGTGCTGCGTCAAGCCATTAGGTATACTTGAGCACCTCTTCGATGGTGGTGTTACCTTCAAAGATATTCTGGATGCCGTCTTCGCGCAGGGTGGTCATACCAAGTTCGATGGCTTTCTGCTTCAGAACGATGGAGGGAACATTCTGCGTGATGAGCTCTTTGATGGGGTCGGACACGTTCAGTAGCTCGTGAATACCCTTGCGGCCCTTGTAGCCGGTGTTGGAGCACTTGTCGCAGCGGGCGCCGGTGTAGAATTGCTGGCTGCCGATGAGCTGCGGGTTGATGCCGAGCTGGCTGAGCAGCGAATTGGACGGACGGTAGGGGGTCTTGCAGTACGGGCAAATGGTACGCACCAGACGCTGACCCAGCACGCCCAGCAGGGTGGCGGCCAGCAGGAAGGGTTGCACGCCCATATCTACGAAACGAGTCACGGCGCCGGCGGCGTCATTCGTGTGCAGGGTGGAGAGCACAAGGTGACCCGTCAGAGCAGCCTGAATGGCAATCTGGGCGGTGTCCTGGTCTCGAATTTCGCCCACCAGAATGCGGTCCGGATCCTGACGCAGGAAAGCACGCAGCACGCGTGGGAAGGTCACGCCGATGGCTTCATTGATGGGAACCTGCACAATACCGTCGATGTCGTATTCCACCGGGTCTTCTGCGGTGAGCAGCTTGGAATCAACGGTGTTCACCTCGCGCAATGCAGCATAGAGCGTGGTGGTTTTACCTGAACCCGTGGGGCCCGTCACCACGAAGATGCCGTTGGGCTTGTTCACCGTATCGATGATGTATTCGTGCAGGTGGGGGGAGAGGTTCAGGTTATCGAGGTTGAGGCTCACGCTGTTGCGGTCAAGTACACGCATTACCACGGATTCACCGTACTGGGTGGGCAGTGAGTTCACACGCATATCCACGCCGGCGTCGCCTACTTTCATCACGATGCGGCCGTCCTGCGGTACTCGGCGTTCGGCAATGTTCATGCCGGCCATCACCTTTACGCGGGAGATAACCGAGTTGGCCAGATGCACAGGGGGCGGGGCCATTTCGTACAGAGCACCGTCCACACGGTAGCGAATCTTGAATTCGGTTTCAAACGGCTCCAGGTGAATATCGGAGGCCTTTTCCTTAATGGCCTGCATAATCACCAGGTTCACAAACTTGATAACCGGGGCGGCGTTGGCTTCCTCTGCGCCATCGTTGCTGCCCACGTTCATGGTGTCCAGCTCGGCCAGAAGGTCTCCCATGGCGGCTTCTGCACCACCATAGCATTCGGTGATGCGGGCGCGTACTTCGTAATCGGCTGCTACATACAGGTAGATATCCAGCCCGGTGGCTACGCGCAGGTCATCGACCGTCTGCGGGTTCAGCGGGTCTTCCAGGCACACGTAAAGGCCTTCCCCCTCCCGGTATTCGATGGGCAGCGCGCCATGCAGGCGGGCCAGCCCGGCGGGCAGCATGTCGAGAACATTCTGGGGAGGAGTGAAGTCTGCCAGAGAGATGTACTGGGCGCCCACTTCCATGGCAATGACATTCCAGAAATCTTCCGGGGCGCTGATGATGCCGAAATCAATCAGCGTTTCCCACAATTCCTTACCACTGTTGGACATTTCGTCCGCAATATCCTTGGCAACGGAACGCTCCAGCATGCCGTTGTTGATGAAGACATCAATTGCAACCTCGTTGTTCATATGTGTAGTAATCTGGTGTGGTGTGGGAAATTAGCTGGCGTCGCCGGTGGTGACGCGGATGATTTCTTCAGCAGAGGTGAGACCGGCAAGCACCTTGCGGATACCGTCCTCGCGCAAGGTACGCATGCCGAGTTCACGGGCTCGCTTGCGCAGCTGGGCAGAGGTCAGGTTAGAGTTGATGAGTCCGCGGACATCATCCGTGACTTCGAAGATTTCGAAGATGCCGAGACGGCCCTTCATGCCCTTGCCGCGGCAGCGGTCGCAGCCCATCGGGTTGGGCACTTTCACCGGACGGTTGATGTCGATACCCAGTGTGGTGGCTTGTTTGGCAGTGAGTTGCCCGTCAATCTTGCAGGAGCAGAGGCTGCGGCAGAGACGCTGGGCCATGATGGCACGCACGGCAGAGGCAATCAGGAATCGGTCCACGCCCATATCGGCCAGACGAGCCACGGAGGAGGGTGCGTCATTGGTGTGCAGGGTGGAAAGAACGAGGTGACCCGTCATGGCGGCCTGAATGGCGATGGCGGCAGTCTCCCCGTCTCGAATTTCACCAATCATGATGATGTTCGGGGCCTGGCGCAGCATGGCGCGCAGGGCTGCGGCGAAAGTCATGCCGATTTCGGAGCGGATCATCACTTGGTTGATACCGCTCATTTCGTATTCCACCGGGTCTTCTGCGGTGATAATCTTCTTGTCCGGGCGGTTCAGGTAGTTCAGGCAGGCGTAGAGGGTGGTGGTCTTACCGGAACCGGTGGGGCCGGTTACAAGAATCACGCCGTCGGGCAGGGTGACCAGGCGGTCGAAGGTGGCTTCGTCATCAGAAAGGAAACCGAGCTGCGGCAGACCCAGCGCCAGGGCGGATTTGTCCAGGATACGCATCACGACGGATTCGCCGTGGTTGGTGGGCACGGTGCTCACACGGAGGTCAATGTGCACCCCGTCCCGCAGATCCATTTCGATACGGCCGTCCTGCGGTACACGCTTTTCGGCAATGCTCATGGAGGAGCTCATCACCTTCAGACGCGCCACAATGGGGCCGAGAAGCTTTTTGGGATGGTTGGCAACTTCCACCAGACGACCGTCTACGCGGAATCGGATGCGCACGCGGTCTTCCATTGGCTCGATGTGAATATCCGAAGCTCGCATTTCATGAGCTTCATTGAACATGTTGTCCACCAGCTCAATGATGGGGCCTTCCGTATCTCCCTTGGCGTATTCTTTCTTTTCCGGGTAATATTTGTCCAGAGCCTTGGCGAGCTGCGGCTCACTGGTGACAAAGAAGCTGACATCGCGCCCCAGGAATTGCGGCAGACTGTCCATAGTCTGCATGTCGAAGGGGTCGATGATTGCGACCTGCAGAGAGAACCCGTCATCGCCCAGCGGCATGAAACGAACTCGGCGTGCCAGCTCACCCTTGACGGTGGCAATGATGGCCGGGTCGATTTCAAATGACGTGACATCCACATATTCCAGACCGGAGTTAGTGGCAGCAATTTGTGCAATGTATTCGTGGGTAAGATATTTGTTTTCAATGAGATAATCGATGATGTTATCCAGCGGGGAGAGCTGCATGCGGATAGAATCGAGGGTCATCTCATCAATTGCCCCGGCTTCTACCAGGAGCTGCAGGAGAAAGTCTTCGTTCGAGTACACGGAAGTAAGAAGGTGGAGTGAATAACGCGTTATGAGCGCAAACTGCGCCTGTTCTGCAGTCTACACCAAATGCGCAGGCTCGTCAATCACGCAGTTGCTTCTTTGTGTCTTTTTTTTGAGGAAATGGCAGAAAGTATCCTGGGATTACGGGATTTTGCTTGCTGCTGGAGGGCTAATGTGCTATAAGCCCTGCGTCATCATGAAAAATGCTCTAATCAACTCTGTCTTTGCTGTTATGCTGCTGTGTTCTCCAGGTTTTGCGGGGGCTGTTCATGCAGAGACTGCAGAGGAGTCGATTTCCGCGGCTGCTACACAGGCCATGGCTGCTGCCAATGCGGGCGCAGAGCGTCTGGCGGAATTGCTGGTGCAGGTGGAGGATGCTTCCAGTGCTGCTGCTTTGCTGCCTCAGATAGAAGCTGCGCTGGAAAGTATCCGCATGGTGGATGAAAAAGCTTTTGCAGAGGATGACGAGGAAATGGTGGCCGCAGAGTTCATCAATGACTGGTACCTGCTGGTGGAGGATGAAGTGGCGCGCCTGATGGACGCTGGCTTTTACGGTAATGAGCAGCTTAGAAGGCTGCTGGATGCCCCTGATGCGGCGGACGAAGCATTTGATAAACCTGCTTTGCGTACCCCGGCAGCGGCCGAAGCTCCTGCTCAGGAGGCCGCCACAGAGTCTCTTCTGCCGCGCAGATAGCCCCGGTTTCCTGCCTTGCTGCCTTTCTCTGCGCTTGCCAAGTGTGGAAAATCGGTTATAATACGGCGCGTAACACCACTTTTACGTATATACGATTATGCCTGATGCTCGATTTCAACCGCTGCCCGGATTCCGCGATTTTGCCCCGCAGGAATGCGCCTTCCGCAACTATCTGTTCAATACCTGGCGGCGCGTGGCTCATCGCTACGGCTTTGTAGAATGGGAAGCCCCCACTATCGAATCCACGGAGCTTTATCTTAAGAAATCCGGTGGCGAATTGCCCACCCAGCTTTTCCGTTTCAAGGACCAGGGCGAGCGCGATATCACCGTGCGCCCGGAGCTCACGGCCTCCCTTGGCCGCATTGCTGCTGCCTACCAGCGCGAATACACCAAGCCGCTCAAGTGGTTCGAAATCGGCTCCTGTTTCCGCTACGAAAAGCCGCAGAAAGGTCGCTTGCGTGAGTTCGTGCAGTTCAATGCCGATATTCTGGGCGAGGCTGGCGAGGGCTCCGATGCCGAGCTGATTTCGCTGGCTATTGACTGCATGCGCGAGTTCGGTTTCACGGCAGATGATTTTGTGGTGCGCATCTCTGACCGCGAGGTGTGGCTCAAATACGCTGCTGATAACGGCGTGGCTGAGGACCGTGTGCCGGATTTCCTGGCCATTATTGATAAATTTGAGCGCGACCGCCCGGAGTATTGCCAGGAGAAACTCGATGCCTTCGGTATGAAGCGCGAGGATCTGGTGAATTTCATTGCCAACCCGCCCGCCGGCTGCTCGCCGCGGTATGATGCTGTGCTGGCCGAGCTGCAGGCCCGCGGGCTCGATGCTTACGTGAAGCTTGACCTTTCCGTGGTGCGTGGTCTGGCCTACTACACCGGCCTGGTGTTTGAAATCTTTGACAAGGGCCACACCCTGCGCGCTGTGGCTGGCGGCGGCCGGTACAATGGCCTGGTTTCCACCCTTTCCAACGGTGCGGTGGATATGCCCGCCACTGGCTTTGCCATGGGTGATGCCGTGATTGCCCACCTCATTGAGGCTTGCCCGGCTGCCAAAGCGCTGCGCGATGCTGCCCTCAAGGCCTCCCAGGTGGATGTGTGTATGGTGCTGGCTGCGCCCGAAAAGCGCCCGCAGATGCTGGCTCTGGCTTCCGCCCTGCGCGATGCCGGTCTGCGTGTGGATCTGCCCCTGGCTCCGGCCAAGATGGGCAACCAGCTCAAACGCGCAGAAAAAATCGGCGCCCGCTATGCTGTTATCATCGGTTCTGAATACCCGGAGCTGGAGCTCAAGAACATGCTCACCCGCGAATCGATGCACGCTTCCCCCAACGGGCTTATGACCGAGCTTCTGGGCGACGGTGAGGAGGTCTGATTCCATGCTTCTCCGCCGATTCATGCCATTGCTCCTGCCTGGACTGCTGCTGGTGCAGTGCGCCCCGGCGGGCATGGTGGCAGAATCGCCCGCACCGGCGGCAGCCCGCATTCAGAAAGAGCCTGAGCTGGTGGTGACCTCGCAGGCACAGCTGTCTGCTGCGCTGAAGGACTGGATTGCCTGCGCCCGGAATCCGGTGCATTTCAGACTTGCTGCTCCTCAGAAGGGGAATTGGCGGCAGTTTTCCGGAGAAGCGTTGTGGGGCGAGTATGCCCGCCGCTGTTCGGTGACCTATGTGGAAGAAACGGGGCAGGTTTCCCTGGGCCTGGAATACCGTGATTATGTGCGCCTGCGCGCTGCTCTGCACGATTCTGCTTTCCGCGCGACGCTTTCCAAGGCTGAGGAGCACGTGTTGAAGCAGGTTGAAACGCGCACCCTGGCTTTGCTGAAGCCCGGTATGAGTGATTTTGACAAACTGCTGGCGGTGCACGATTATCTGGTGCAGCATGGGCGGTATGATGCCGGCGCCGGGGGTAATGTTGCAGATTTGCTTGATGGCGGCAGTGGAAGTTGTGAGGCCTACAGTGCCGCTATGTGCGTGATGCTGGAGTTTGCGGGGATTCCCGCCCGGTTTGTCACCGGCGATGCCGATGGCCCGCATGCCTGGAATATGGTGAAACTGGGGAAAACATGGTATCATGTGGATGCAACTTGGGATGATCCCGTGCTGAGTAATTCCGGTACTCAGGTCGTGAGCCATTCCTACTTTTGTTGCACCGATGCCGAAATGTCGCAGACGCATCGCTGGAATCGCGCCGCGTATCCTGTCTGCAACGGGACTGGCTGTTATTATTACCGCAGCAGGGGACTCTACTTTACTTCCTTTGCTGCCTACTGGCGCGCGGCTATGGCTGCATGGCGCCGCGGAGAAGCTCGTTTCGAAGGGTATCTCACCGCCTATGGCAGCTCTGAAACATTTCGCGCCGCCTTGCAGCAGTATGTTTCGGATGATACCCCATCCAGAATCAGTTGGACGGGCCCCGAAACGGCATCTGGCCCGGTTATCCTCACTTTCGGTTCATAAACCGGATGCTACACATTTTTCTTGCATTGGCTGGAGGAATGTGATTCAATTTTCCCGCAACGCTACAGTGGCGGAATGGTAGACGCAGGAGACTTAAAATCTCCCGCCCATCAACAGGCGTACGGGTTCGAGTCCCGTCTGTAGTATGCGGTAAAAAAACGGGCACACCCAGTTATGCTGGCTGTGCCCGTTTTTGCTTTCTGAAAGGTGGTCAGTTCTTGTAGAATTTGTTGATGATGACGGCCAGTGCTCCGTCGCCGGTCACGTTGCAGGCTGTGCCGAAGTTGTCCATGGTGATGTAGAGCGCAATCATGAGCGCCTGCTCGTTCTCTCCAAAGCCAAGCATGGACTGCAGCACACCCAGTGCGGCCATAATGGCGCCACCCGGTACACCGGGGGCGGCTACCATGACCACACCCAGCATCAGGATGAAGCCGGCCATTTGCGAGAACTCAACCGGGGCGCCCTGCATCATCATGATGGCGATGGCACAGGCAACAATCTTCAGCGTGCTGCCTGAGAGGTGGATTGTGGCGCAGAGCGGCACAACAAATCCGGCAACATCCTTGTTCACCCCATTGGCGATGGTCTGGCGCAGGGTGACGGGAATGGTCGCCGCGCTGGATTGGGTGCCCAAGGCGGTGAAATAGGCCGGCAGCATGCGCAGCAGCAGTTTGAGCGGATTGCGGCGGGCAAAAAGGCCTGCTACGCCGTATTGGAACAGCAGAATCACGATGTGCAGAAGGAAGATGACGCCAATGATTTTGATGAATACGGCCATGACCTCACCTGCCTGGCCTGAGTAGGCCATGTTAAGTGCAATGCCGAAAATGAAGAGGGGAAGCAGGGGGATAATGACGCTGCCGATGGTGCGGTATATGATGTCCCGGAAATCATTGAATGCTCCATGCAGCGGGCCGCCAGGTTGGCGTGCCATTCCCAGCCCCAGCACAAAGGCGAGGATGAGGGCGGTCATTACTCCCATCAGCGGCGGAATCTCAATGCTGAAATAGGGCTCGGCATTTGTGGCTGCCCCGAAGCCGGAGCTGAGCGCGCCCGGTTCAATCAGCGAAGGAAAAGTCCATTCGGCGGTCACGTATGAGGCAAATCCGGATATGAGCGTGGCGATGTAGGCCAGGATGGTGGTGCCCAGCAGCATACGCCCGGCTTTCTTGCCGATGTCTGCGATGGCGGGGGCAACCAGTCCCACGATGAGCAGGGGTATCACAAAACCCAGGAACTGGCTGAACAAACCATTGAATGTGATGAACGTGCGTATGACCTTGAGCGGCAGTAGCCCACCCAGGATAACGCCCAGTACTATGGCGAGGATTATGCGGCCGACCAGACCTATTCTGAACTTCTTCATACAACCCGCATTCTAGCACGGACGGTGCATCTGTGCAATGATTTTATTGAATTTGGAGCCGGTAAGAAACAAAGAAGCCTTGCAATCTTTTAATTGCAAGGCTTTCTGGGATACGAAGTATAAGATTCGAACTTATGACCCCATCCGTGTGAAGGATGTGCTCTACCACTGAGCTAACTTCGCATGTTGTGCTTCCCTGTTGGGTGCGGGCAGATACTACACGCTTTTTTTGAGTAATGCAAGCCTTTTTTTTGTGTTTGGCGTAATTTTTTGTGTTTTTTGCTGTGAACCCGGCGCTGAATATCGGGTTGCGGGGTAGCTGGTTTTCGGAGTTTTCCGCTTTAGTCATTGATATGCCGCAGGGAGTGTTTGACAGAAGCTGAAAATGATGATAGAGTATGCTTCACCTGTTTATGAAAAAGTTTTTGCTGATTCTGATTGTCCTGGTGATGGCTGCTGCAGCCTGGGTGTGGTGGTACGGCCCGGCGCGCACTGTGGCAGTGCAGGTAACAGCGGAGGCTGCTGCCTGGGTAAAAGCTATGTTGCCGGAGAAACAGAACGCATCTTCCGCGTCCGCCTCGGATTCGGAAGTTGCTCCTCAGTTTGAACAGCCCTCTGAAGTTGTGGTATCAGTTGAACCTGCGCCCGCGCCTTCTGCGCAACCAGAGCCTGCTCCCGCTGACGCCGCTGCGCCAGAGCCGTCCCCCGCAGCTGTTGTCGAGGTGGAAGAAAAGCCGGAGCCTGCACCGGTACCAGAGCCTGAGCCAATGTTGCCGGCGCTGAATGCAGAGGCTGCAGAGATGCTCTCCAAGGCAGAAGCTGGTGATGCTGTGGCGCAGTTTAACCTGGCGCGTCAATATGCGCTGGGGGAGGGAATGGCAATCAACCGTGCTGAATTTGTGCGTTGGTGTCGCACGGCTGCGGACCAGGGGCTGCCGGAGGCTCAATATACGATGGGGTGCTGCTATCTGCGCGGGCTTGGTGTAGAGCAAAACACGGAAGAAGGCCGCCGCCTGCTGGAATCTGCTGCCGCGGCTGGTTTTGCCCCGGCTGCCGAGGAATTAAAACGCTGAAATAAACTTACACTTTCTTATTATCAATATGGCTTCTCTTAATATACATGGTAAAGAAAATATCGTAACGCCGGGGTTCTACATGCCCAACCGCATCAGTGCGGAGGCTGTCAAGGCTCTGCATAAATTGCTGAACAGCAAGGTCTGCTATCTGGTGGATCCTGCCTTTGCACCTTCAGCCGAAGTGATGTCTGCGCTCAAGTCCTGCAAAGCGGAAATCGAAAACTTTGATTTCCGCAAAACAACACCGCTGGCGGTGCGCGAGCAGATTCTGACTCGCATGAATGCCGGGATCAGCGTTGTGTTTATGCCGGGGCAGGTGGCAAAATGGCGTGGTACGTACAGTGATGTGCCTTCTCCTTTCCTGAAGCATGTCGGTAGTTTGCATATCTCCCTCATCCCTCTGTTCCTGGGGCATTATGGTACGACAATTACCAATCTGTACCGTGAGGTGGATGAACCTGGTTGCCACCAGGAATTCTGTATTCTGCCCAAGCTGGCTTCCGGCCCCCGTACCGGTGAGCGCCTCATGGCAATCTGGCTGGAAAAGAGCGCTGAGCTTTTTTCTGCACAACCCGTTCTGAATACATCGCTCACAACCCAGCTGGTGCACGCAATCAAGCGTTTCCCGAATGTGGAAATTGTGGATGGTATGACTGGCAGCGTGCTGACTCAGTTCAAGGCTCTGGGTGTGGCAATGGCGGTGGCTAAAATGCTGGCGAAGCGTGGCGATAAGCGCATAGGCGTGATTCTGCCCCCCGGTGCAGGCGGAGTGATTGCAACGCTGAGCTGTCTGCTGGCTGGCATTGCCCCGGTCATGATTAACTACGCCACCTCTGCTGCCGCGTTTGAAAGCACGGTACGTCAGGCCGGACTTAAAACCTTCATCACGGCTCGCAAGTTCATGCAGAAACTGCCGCAGTTCCCCTGGCCGCCGGAGGAACAGCTTATTCTGGTGGAAGATCTGTTGCAGAAGACGCCTAAGCTCACGCTTGCTTCCCATGTGCTCATGGCCAAGATGCTGCCCGCGGCTGCCATCTGTGCCATGTATAAGACGGATTCCCGGCGTCGCAATGATGAGGCGGTCATTCTCTTCACCTCCGGTTCCAGCGGTGAGCCTAAGGGGGTGGTGCTGACGCACCGTATGGTGCTGGCAAATGTGGCCCAGTGTGCCTGCCGCCTGGATTTGACGGATTGCCGATTCCTGGCGAGCCTGCCTATCTTCCATAGTTTCGGCATGACGGTGAACATGATGCTTCCTATGCTCTCCGGCTGTATGGTGTGCGCCTACCCGAACCCCACCGATGCCCGCACCCTCAACGAACTGATTCAGAAATACCGCCTCACTCTGGTGTGCGCCACTCCCACTTTCGGCCGCGCTATGCTGCGCCGTGCTGAGCCGGATACCTTCAAGAGCGTGCGCTACTTTGTGCTGGGTGCAGAAAAATTGCAGCCCGACCTGGAGCAGGAATTTATTGAGAAATGTGGTGTGTACCCGATGGAAGGGTACGGTCTTACCGAGACTTCCCCTGTGGTTGCGGCCAATATGCCTGAGCCGGCCCCCGTTCCCGGTACCAAGTTCTTTGTGCCCGGTACGGTGCGTCCCGGTGTGGGGGCCATGCTGCCCGGTATTGCCATCCGTATCACCGATGTGGACGATGATTCCCGGGAATTGCCCCTCACGGAACGCGGTATGATATGGTTCAAGGGCGCAAACGTGTTCAGTGGCTATATCGGACGTCCTGAATTGAACAAGGAAATCTTCCATGATGGCTGGTTCAAGACCGGAGATATCGGGCAGATGGATCTCAACGGTTTCATTACGCTGGGCGGTCGTCTTTCCCGCTTCTCCAAGATTGGTGGCGAAATGGTGCCGCACGAAGGTGTGGAGCTGGCTCTTTCCATGGGTTTTAATCTGAGTTCTGAAGATTCCGTGCAGATTGCCATTGCCGGCGTGAGCGACCCGCAGAAGGGTGAGGCTCTGGTTCTGCTTTCGGCGCTGCCGCAGCACCAGCGCAGTTCTGAAGAAAAGGAAATTCTCTCCTCCATCCGTACCATGCTGGCTGATATGGCATATCCCACCCTCTGGGCTCCCAAATATCTGGTGCCGGTGGAAACTATTCCGGTGCTGCCCACGGGTAAACTGGATTTGCGCGGCTGTAAGTTGCTGGCAGAAGAAGCACTGGGTATCCAGTCCTGATTCCAGGAAGATTTTTTCATTCAGGCGGCTCCTGCGTTGAAAACCGGGGGCCGCTTTTGCATTTTGTCTTGCTTTTCATGGCAAAACTGGCATAATAAGCCCGTCTATGCGGCGTAAGCCGCTGAATATCCTGAAAATTAAGACTTATGAAAACGCTGAAGCGATTCGTACTTGTGGGCGCCCCTGCTTCCGGCAAGGGTACGCAGTCCTCTTTCCTTTCCGAGACCTACGGTCTGAAGCCCCTGAGCACCGGCGCTCTGCTGCGCGCTGAGATTGCTGCGGGTTCCGAGCTGGGTCTGGAAGCCAAGAAGTACATGGACGCCGCCATGTTCGTGCCCGATGAAGTGGTGAACGGCATCGTGGCCAAGTGGCTGGGCGAAAACAAGGATTGCGGCTGCCTGCTCGATGGCTATCCCCGCACCGTTTCCCAGGCCGAAACTCTCGATGCCAACCTGACCGCCATGGGGCTGGGTGTTGATATCGTGGTGTACCTCAACGTATCTGCAGAGCTTATCGAAGCCCGCATGCTCAAGCGCAAGGCTTGCCCCGCCTGCGGCGAAACCACCCGCAACGGTGAGGAAATCTGCCCGAAGTGCGGCGGCGCCATGATTGTGCGCTCCGACGACAACCCCGAGGCTTTCGCCAAGCGCCGCAAGGACTACGAGACTCTGACCGTACCCGTGGTGGAACACTACCGCGCCCAGGGCAAGGTGGTGCAGATTGACGTGACCGAGGAAGGCGAACCCGAGGCTGTTTCCGCCCGCATCGCCGCCGCCGTGCGCACCTACTGCGAGAAGTAAGACAATCACCCTGCAATAAAGTGATTTTTGAAGCCGTTTTCCCGTGAGGGGAAACGGCCTCTCTGCATTCAATTTGCTTTACATCCACGCGCGCGGGCGGTACAATGAAAGAAATGATGAAACGCCTGCTTTTTGTGATTTGTTTATGCGTGTGGGGGGTGCTGCAGCCCGTGCAGGGGAATCTGGTTCAGCTGTTGGCGCAGGATAATACAGCAGATGCTGTCAGCCTGAGCCCCCGGGCGCGGGCCAACGCTTTTTCGGCGCTGGCTGCTCTGCCTGCCGATACGGATTCTTTTTTTGCCATAGCGAAGCTGGGGGAATTGCTATCGGGCGAAATAGCGAGTGTGATACCCGGAGCAGATGTTGCTGCTGAATTGGATGGGTTCGCCCTGGGGATGAGTGAGGCTGCTGCGCAGGATCTGCAGCGCCTCATGCCTCTGTTTCAGGTGCTGACCGAGGCGGAATCCCCGCTGGGTGAAGAATGGTGCGCGAAGGCTGCTCCCGATGCCGCCCGTGCCATTGTAGCGCAGCAGCGTGAAGCCCGGTACCGCGCGGGTGAGCTGCTGGTGCAGGCTACGCGGGACTATCACCTCTCTCCTATTTATATGGTTCTATCCTGCAAGCCGGGCGGTGAATCACTGCTGCACCAGCTTTCGGTGCTGCCGCTTATGGTTCCGGTGGGGGCAGACAGTCCGATGGTGCTGATGGCTCGTGGCTCCAGCCGCGGCTTTTACCTGCGCGGGGATGCTCTGGATTTGAGTAAGGCAGAGCTTGCGCCCGAACATGAGGAGCAGATTGCGCGTAATCTTCAGCAAGCGCGTCTGTATGTGATGGCAGAGGTGCAGGGTAATAAACTGGTACTTGTCATCTGCAGTAATCTCGAAGAGGTGAAACACCCCCGGCGTGTATCCCAGTCTCTGCTGGGGAGCGACAAAATGGCTCCTTTTGATGCTTTGATGCAGAGGGATGCCCTGGCTCTGGGCTCATGCAGCCCCACGGTTGTGAGTATGCGGGAACAACTCAACCTTTGTACTTATCGTATCACTGCCTCTTTCATGGGGGGCGTGTTCAGACGCCTGGCTGGTGAAAACCCCGCCATGGCGGCTGCTGCGGATGCTTTGGATTCTCTCGCGCAACAGCTTGATACACTGGTGCCGCCCCGGACAGAGGCAGAACAGGTGATGGTGTAGCGCGAAGCTGATTCTGTCTGCCTGCAGCTGGAGTGTGATGCTGCCGGTCAGAGTTTTGCTCCTGGCGTGCTGAGCCGGAGCGCATACAGCCATGCTCCTGAAACTGTTCTTTATGCAGAAAGTACAGCGGTGCAGGGGCTCCCTGCCTTGGATGTGCCTTCCATTCTGCAGCAGGTGGAGTGTGTGTTGCAGGCTCGCCGGCAAACGCTCAAACCAGAGTATGCCGCAGAGGAAACGGCATCTCTTCAACAATTCCGGAAAGCGCTGCCTGCTTGGGCAAAACTGGCCGCGGGCATGCAGAAGATATCCGGGACTCTTAGCGGAAATGTCACCCTGCTGGTACAGGAAAACGGAGAGAAACCTGCCACCTTGTCGGTACGCGCAGAGGGGGCAGATGCTGCTGCTCTGAATGAGGGAACACATCTTCTCCTGGAGGCTGCGCAGGAGCTGGAACTTCCTTCCTGCGTGTCTGCACGCAAGCCCATGCAGGTGCAGCAGCTGGGAAATGCTGTGATGCTGAGTACGGGGGCAGGGCAGCCCCTCGCTGCACCACAGGACGGGGTACAGGTGCCGGGCGGTGCGGTATTTTCGCTGAACGTACCGGCCCTCGCCCGGGTGCTGGCGAGTGCCGGGGCTGCAGAGGCGGATGCTGTCGCATGGTTGGCTGTAGCTGTGCAGAAACTGGAGGGCTGCATGAACGTGCGGGATAACAAACTAATATTGCAGTTGCGTATGCAGCTTTCCAAGGAATAACAAATATACCCTTTCTCGTGATGAGAAACCTGATAATGACGCTTCTGGCGTTCCTGCTGTGCGGCTGCATTGCGTACGCTGATGATATTCTGGAAAAGGCTCGTCGCGTGGCCGGCGTGTCCGAGCGGTCGGAAAAGTTGCCCGAAAGCGAAATCTGGAATCCTCTTTCAGCCGCCGCCCGCCGCTATGTCGGCCCACTGGAATCCCTCCCCAGCGCTCGTTTCAGGGCGGGACACTATGCGCCGTCTTCCATTGCCAGTGAGGAGAATTTGTGGCAGACAATCAATGCCATGCAGCGTGAATTGCAGATATCCCGTCCCATTGTTCTGGCCAGTGGTGTTTCTATGGGGGATGTAAACAACTGGTTGAGACGCTTTAATACACAATTAACCCTCACTGCCAGTGTATACCGGGAGAAGAATAACCTGATGATCGGGGTGAATTATACCTCCGACACCCGCGTGCTGGCAGCCTTTCTGAACCCGGCGCTGGAGAAGCAATTAACGGGGGAGGAAGAAAAAGTACTCAAGGGGTGTGCCTATTGGATTGCATCGAATATCCAGTACGGCATGCCCAATGTGCTCAAAATCCGCATGGTGAATGATGCTATCATCGATAACACGGAATACAAGCTCAGCTGTGAAAAAACTGCCGATGTGGTATTGCGCGGAAAAGGAAAGTGCGCAGCGTATACAACGGCAACCCAGCTGCTGCTGAATATGCTGGGGATTGATAGCCGTTATGTGATTGGAGATGTGTCTACAAGCTCTCGGAAACATGGCTGGAATCTGGTAGATGTGAACGGTGAGTGGTATCATCTGGATACCACATGGAATGATCCGTCGGGTTATGGCTATTTCCTGTTGAGCGATGAAGAAATGGGAATTGACCATACGTGGCCGACATCTGCCATGAAGCATGTTGTGGAATATCCGAAAACGCCGAAGCTTAGTAATGCGCACTTTTATACCCGTCTGGATTATGTTGAGCGCCCTGAGCCTGCAGAGCCTCCATTCCTGCCCGTGGATGAGGATGGTTCGCTGTATGATTCTCTGCTGGAGGCTCTGAATCAGGACCAAAAGGAATCTTCCGCTGAACAGGTACAGAAAAATACAGATCCGGATACCTTGGTGTCTGAATCTGTCCGCATTCTGCCGGGGCGTGAAAAGGAAAAGAAACCGAAAAAGGAGCAGGGATTTTACTCCGTTTCTTCTGTAGAGGAGCTGAATGATGTGTTGAAACATTGTGCAGAATCTCTGGAAGGTCCGGAAATCAAGCTGAAGCTGGGTGAAAACTATCATTTGCTTCGTTTCCGGCACGGTTTGCGGCATTCTGAAATTCTGCGCTATATTCGCCGTTATACCTACACATCCGACAAAAAGAAACCGGATGACGGAGGGGCTGTCATTACGCTGAGCGTGGAATACTGGCCACATGTGCGCCTCATCCAGGCGGCGCGAGACGCCGGAATTTCCAAAAAACTACGGCAGGAGGAACACGTTGCTCTTGCAGAATGCCGCAGTATTGCCGAAGCCTGCGGCACGGTGTGGAAAACCCGACGTCAGAAAATTGATGATGCCTATCTGCAAGTCATATCCTCCATCCAGTGGAAACCGGGTGACTCTACGGTGGTCTCTGCCATGAAATCACGCAGCAGCGGCAGCCTGGGCTTGGCCGAAACATTGCAGGTGGTTTATGCTCTCATGAATATCCCCTCGCAACTTGTGCATGGTCGCACCGCCGAGGCGCTGCAGGCCTGGAACAAAGTGCAGCATTCGGGAAACCGCTGGTACCACGCGGTTGCAGCAGAAGATGCTGCCTCCGATGCCCGCCATTCATTCAAATTGAAGTGGAAGAGCCGTAGTGATGCCGCCATGCTCAAAACGCATGTCTGGGCAGCAGAAGAGACCAGCCCTTCTCCTCCCGCAATGGAGACCGGGACAATCCGGGAGGCTGCTCGCCGGGAGGTGAAACGCCGCGTGCCGGATAAATCCGGCAGATAGCAGTGGGGAAAACCAGAAATCCCCGCCGGAAGGGGCGGGGATATTCGTTTCTGCGACGCTGTTCCTTTACTTGTTCGCGGGAACAGAAGCCATTTCTGCCTCTTCGCCGACTCCGCTTTTGAAACGTTCAAATACACCGCGAGGGTCTTCCGGAGTTCGCTTCAATGCATCAAAAATCTTGTCGCGCATTTCCACCGCTGCCTTGAAGGCGGCCTCTTCGCTGCCGTACTGGCGGTCGGAGAAATACTTGGTGAACTGGTTCCACTTGCGGCAGATGCTCAGTCGCCATCCCTGAAAGGAAGTGGTCTCGTATGTATATCGGGTAATGTTACGTTGGGTCATATTGTAGTTGCCGGGTTAGTACCGGATGCGCCTATACTGCCACATCTTGATACTACTGACAATCTAATTTGCTAAATGTTCGATATAATTTATAATTCTATTAGTTAAGAATGCAAAAAAATGGAGCTGCCGGAATCGGCAGCTCCATGAAGTTGAAACCTTTTCAGGTATACCCGGTTTTAGCAGCAGGGCTGAGCAAGAATCTTGCGCAGACGGGCGAAGCGGGGCAGGGATTCGGCGGTCTTCATGCCGGTAGCACCCTGGATGAGGGGCAGGGCATAGTCCACGAAAGCCATTTCCACATTGTTGCCTGCGGCGTTGATCCATTCGCGGGGAACCTTGCGCTCGAAGTTAGCTACGCTGGCCAGGGGCAGGAGCTTCATCTCGCACTTGTAGTTGCCTTCCTCGTCGGTGGTGCGCTCGAAAGCGGGCATCTTGTCGGTGTCGCCAGCCACAGCAGCTTCCACAGCGGTCTTACCGGCAAGGTAAGCTTCGTGGGCATCGGTGGCGGAGCCCAGGTGCGTAGCGCAGCGCTGCAGCAGGGAGGGCTCGATGGCGCGAACCTTGGCGCTGGGCACGCGGCCACGCACGATTTCAGCCAGCTTGTTGGCAAGGCCGCCCAGCTGGGCGTGCCCGAAGCCGTCGTTGCTGTTGGTCTTGGCTTCGGAGATGAAGTTGCCATCCTTGTCGTGGATGCCTTCGGAAACCACCACGAGGCACTTGCCAGTGGCGTTGTAAATCTTCTCCACGTCAGCCAGGAAGTTGTCCATGTCGAAGTCAACCTCGGGCAGGTAGATGAGGTCGGGACCAGCACCTGCGTAGGTAGCCAGAGCGGCGGCAGCGGTCAGCCAGCCGGCGTGACGGCCCATCACTTCGATGATGGTCACCATACCGGTGTCGTAGCAGCAGGCATCGTGCTTCACTTCCATCACGGAAGTGGCGATGTACTTAGCGGCAGAAGCATAACCGGGGCAGTGGTCGGTGCCGAAAAGGTCGTTGTCGATGGTCTTGGGGATACCCATCACGCGGCACTCCCAGCCACTCTTCTCCATGAACTTGGAAATCTTGTTGCAGGTGTCCATGGAGTCGTTGCCACCATTGTAGAAGAAGTAGCGCACATCGAACTTCTTGAAGGTCTCCAGCAGCTTCTCGTAGTCGGTGGGATCCACATCCGGGTTCTTCATCTTGTAGCGGCAGGTGCCCAGGGCAGAGGAGGGGGTGAACTTCAGCAGCTCCAGCTCCACCGGGTCTTCCATACCCATGTCGTAAAGCTTGCCTTCCAGTACGCCCTTGATGCCATTGGCGGCACCCAGCACGCGGGTAATCTGAGGAGCGTTGAGAGCGGTCTGGATAGCACCCAGAACGCTGGCGTTAATCACAGCGGTAGGACCGCCGGACTGACCGATGATGCATGCACCTTTGAGTTCGTTCATGATATGAAGAATGAGATGTATTGGGTTTTATTTTATTTCCTCTGCGATAATGAAACCGAGGGAACGACCGCCAACGGCGGGCGCGCTATTCTACTCTCATTGTTTTCACTTGGCAAGCAAAATAACCGGGCAAACGCTAAATAAAAAGGACTCTCTTTGGTAAAATGGGTGCAGAAGTAGCGTATCTGCGGAGTAAAGTGGTGGGGGAAGGTAAAGATTTGACGGATATGTCAGGGAAAGACAAAACGCTGCAACTCGATGAGATGCAGCGTTTTGCTTGACGGACAGGGAGGGATTCGAACCCTCGGTACGCTTTTGACGTACACACGATTTCCAATCGTGCTCTTTCGACCACTCAGACACCTGCCCATGCTTGACATGAACCCTCGGTGAAAGGGTGCGGCGGCACTATACACGAAAAAATGAGTGCTTGCAAGCTAATTCTTGCAAAAATAGTGAATTTTTGTGTTATTGGAGTTTCTGGGTGACTTTGAAGTGGAGTTTTGCTACATCCTGGAGTCGCTCTCTGCCATGGGTTTCAATGAAATGCTTTGCTGCGCGAGTGACATGCGGGGCGCAGCCCAGCGGCATGGGGCACTTGCTGGCTTCGGCGGTCTGCTTCATCCATTGCACAAAGCGTGCCCGGGCAAGTATGGAGGCAGCGGCAACGGCTACATCACTTTCTGCCTTGGTGCGCTGCTCCAGCTGCACCGGAATGTGACGCTGACCGAGGGCTCGCTTGAGTACCCATTCGTTGGCGAACTGGTCGCTTAGCGCGCGCGGGCATGAGGGTACTTTCTCGTGCAGCGCGGCGATGACGCGGGCGTGTCCCCAGGCCAGCAGGCGGTTCAGGTTGCCTATTTCAGCGTAGAGTTCGTTATATCGGCGGGGGCCTATGCAGATGACCTCGTATACCACCCCGGCCGTTTTTTTGATTTTATCTGCGATGGAAAGAATCTTCTTATCGTCGGGAATGCTTTTGCTGTCTTTGCAGCCGATGCGCACCAGTTCGGCTGCACAGCGTTCATCTGTATACACCCCGGCCACGACTAGTGGCCCGAAGTAATCGCCCTTGCCGCTTTCATCTACGCCGAAATGCGGGGTGGTGTCCACCAGGGCGGGCAGGGTGGTGCTCAGCGCAGGGGC
>JAFZGH010000036.1 GCA_017555465.1 Akkermansia sp.
AAAATATCCTGGTGGCTGCGGTGCTCATGACGCGTGCGGTGGCCGCTGCCCCACTGCGGGGCTATCTGGAGGCTGAATTCGTGACGTATGCTGGAATCTGCCGGGCTGTAGAGGCTTTGTCCCAGGCGGAAACCCGCAGTATCGGGCGTGTGGGAAGCACCTATGGCGTAGAGGCCTTCCAGCCGGTTGGTGGGTTGCCAGTCGGCATCGGAGAGCGCCCCCGGCTGAGGCGAGGGCAGGTAATAGGGAGCAGCAGCAGCGCTGCCGGCCAGCAGGCAGAAGCAGAACAGGGTGGTTTTCATAGCACCCCCTACTTAGCACTACATGCGCGGTTAATCAAGAGGTTAGAACTAACAGCTCTGTGTGTTACACGCCTTTTTTATCATCCCAGAGGGAGAGGTGGAGGCGGTCGCCCAGGCGCACGCCGTGGCGCAGGCACATATCGACCACGGCGGGGCGGGCTGTTTCCAGCGCGGCGCGGGTGGTGGCGCAGGGCATGAGGATGATGCGCTCCTGCGGCAGGTCGAGAGCGGCGATGGGTGCCCAGTCGGCTTCGCTCTGTACCACAAACTTAAACCAGGCCTGGGGCTGCGCGGAGTAGAATGCCAGTGCGGCGGGGACGATGGATTTATCGCCCGCATTGCCGGAGTGCTGCAGCTTGGGAGACACGTTCCACTGGTTGACCCGCTGCGCCAGGGCGGGGGTGGGAATGAGGGTACCGTTGGTTTCCACCTCAATGTGGAGGCTCTCCGGGAGCAGGACCAGCAGCTTTTCCAGCGGGCCTTGCTGGAGCAGCGGCTCGCCGCCTGTTATGACAAGGGAGGTGCAGTTGTATTCCGCCAGGTGGGCAGCGATGTCGCGCACGGAGCAGAGAATGCCGTTGCCCCATGAGTGCTTGGTGTCGCACCACTTGCAGGCCAGGTTGCAGCCTGCCAGCCGCAGGAACACGGCGGGGGTGCCGCAGCGGGTGCCTTCTCCCTGCAGGGAGTAAAATATCTCGGGGGCAGAATTCAGGCGTGCAATGTTGAGCATGTTATGCTAGGATGCTGGTTGACATGGATGTACATACCAGAATTGACGGGAATGGTCAACCGGAATCTGCTTCGCAGCCCTTCCGCGTGCTCTTTGTGTGCTTGGGCAATATCTGCCGCTCAGTGGCGGCAGAGCATTTGTTCAATGCTGCGGTGAAGGAAGCCGGGCTGGCAGATCATGTGGAGTCTGACTCCTGCGGAACGGCGGCATACCATATCGGCGAGAAGCCGGATGCCCGCATGCGGGATGCCCTTGCCCGCGCTGGTTATGAGTACAACGGCCACCGGGGACGCCAGTTCAGCCGCCGCGATTTTGTGGATTTTGACCTGATTGTGCCTCAGGATGCTTCTAATTACGAGGAGGTGATTGCCAAGGCCACCACGCCGGAGGAAATGGCCAAGGTTGTGCCGATGAGCGCCTGGTTTGCAGATGATTGCCCGCTGCATGAGGTGCCCGACCCCTACTATGGCGGTATTCAGGGCTTTGACGATGTGGTGGTGCTGCTGCAGGCGGCCACGCAGCAGATGGCCCGTGATATTGCCCGCGCTGAATCCTGATTTTTTCTGCGTACGATGAAGAAAACGGCTTTGTATATGGTTGCGGTGACGGGGCTTCTGCTGGCCGGGTGCCTGTCCCAGAGCGGTTCGGTGAGCCCGGAAGCTGTGGAGGAGATGCTGGCATCTCCCCGCCTGGCGGTGACATCATACGTGCCAGCCTGGCTGCATGCGGGGGAAACGCACCTCTGGGGGATGAGTGAGCCTGACCGCCAGCGTCTGTGTGCGATTCTGCGGGCTGGTGAATCCCGGAATGTGCCGGAGCTGGCGTACCAGGTCGATGATGAGAATCATCCGCTGGTGCAGAACCGCTTTTATATTTATGCTTCGAATGCCCAGTGCCTGGCGGCTACGGTGATGAATGACCGCGTGGTGATGCACGATGTGGTGCTGACCGAAGAGCAGGAGCGTGAGCTGTTCCGCATCCTCACCCCGTATCTGGAAAAAGTATTCAATACGAAGCTGTGAAATACGCGTTGACAGCATGTGCGGTGTTGGCCGGGTGCCTGGCTTCCTGTTCCCAGCCGCAGGTGGCAGAGGGGATTGTGCCGGCTCCCCGCACCGGCCCCATTGAGCGGCGTACGCAGGAACCGCTGCGGGCAGAGCAGGCTGATGTGGCTTTCATTTTTGTGGGCGGTTTTGCAGAGCCGGTGCTGCTGCAGTTCCGCGAGATTTATGAAAAGACCCCACCGCTGCCCTGTGCTGGAAAGCAGTTGCGCGCTTACTACGCCTGGGAGAGCGGCACGGGGAATCTGCTCTTTCACAGCACCTGGAAGCTGCAGCGAGATTTACGCGCCTTCCTGGCGCTGAATCCGGCGGCAGATGTGGTGCTGGTGGGGCACAGCTATGGTGGCTCGGCCATCATGGATGCGCTGCGCGGGGTGGCCGATGTGCCGCATGAGGGGCGTGTGCTGGTGCTGACCGTGGACCCGGTGAGCCGCCGGGAGCGTTCCAAGCCCCGGGAGCGAGCCCCGCAGGTGGATTACTGGGTGAATGCCTACTGCTACCCCTACCGCAATGTGCGCGATATTGCTGCGCGCCTGGGCGGGCCATGGCGCGAATGCCCGGCGGCGGATGTGAATCTGCGTTTTTCAGCCCTGCAGCGCGATGCTGAGGGGCGGCGTTATGCGCATGTGTACCCGGAGTCTTTGCTGATGGAGAGCCCCGGCGGGCAGGAAAAATCGGCCTATGAGCATTTGCTGGAGGCCTGCCGTAAGTTCAATATCGGAAAGAAGGCAGAGTGATGGAACCTTGGAAAGAACTGGAAACCGCCCGTGCGGAATTGGTGAATCTGCAGCCGGATATACGTGGCGAGGTGAGTCCCGGGGCTCATATCCTGGGTGTGCTGGCACTGGGCGAGGGCTCGGTGGTGCTGCCCGGTACGGTGATTGAAGGACATGTGCGCATTGGCAGGGGCTGCCGCATCGGCCCGAATGCCTACCTGCGCGGCGAAACCAGCGTGGGCGATGGCTGCGTGATTGGTAATGCGGTGGAGGTGAAGA
>JAFZGH010000293.1 GCA_017555465.1 Akkermansia sp.
CCCCTTAGCCTCCAGATACCGCAGCGTCCGGTACGCCACCGTCTGAGAGAGACCACCCATCCGCACCAACTCGCAGCATTCCATACCCTCCGGCGCACGGCGCAGCACCATCACAGCCACCACAGCCGGCGCACTCAGCCGTATCCGCAGCATCACCGTAGCCATCGACAAAAAATCCAGATTCTCACTCATCTCCCCCCTCCCCCTTCATCTCCTTGAAAAACTCCTCCCTCTCCGTGTCACTGATCACACCGGCGCACCGGCGCACCTCGCAACCCGCAGTCTTCACCGCCTGGCGCTTCTCCGAGGCATCAGCCTTCTTCTTCGGCTTCCAGCCAGCCCATTTGCGCCATCGCTCAGCATGAGAAAGCACATCCTCCAAATCATCGAAAAATTTCCGCTGACCACGCGGAGCATAGAACTTCCCCTCAGCCAGGCGAGAGTCCTTGAAATATGCCGTCAGCAGCTCCGCACTCTGCACCGCCGCCGGGCAACGCAAGAAAGCCGCCTTCGCCGCCTTCAGCACATCCGGCGCCAGGTAAAGGCTCCGGCTAGCACTCGGGTGCGCCTGGCACAGCGCCGCCAGCCACAGGCGGAATCCCTCATCCTTCACATCAGGGGTGGGGGCAGGTTCAGCCGGTGCAGCGCTATTAAGCTCCGCTATACCAGCACTCCCTTCTTTACTACATATATATTCTCCCTCTCCCTCTGGTAACGCTCTTGTAACACTTTCTGCGTTACACGAGCCTTTTTCCTCCTGGCGTTCTCTGAACGCTGCCACTCTCGCTTGATTCTCTGCGCGTTGCTTCGAGTTCTTTCCGTTGTGCTTGTCAAAATCCAGCACAAGCACATAGCCCTCGGCATCCACCGAAGCCCAGCCCAACTCGCAGAACGCTCGCGTAATACCACACCGGCCAACCAAGGCATCCACCTCACTCTCGTACAACTCCGTCGCACCATTGGCACAGTAAGTATCCAGCCAGCAGAACCACCGCACAGCATAACCCAGAGCCTCCATCCGGCAGCCCCCGAGCAACCGCGCCAACCGGAAGATCTTCGGACTCTCCGGCAGCGTCACTTGAACCTTAATCCAACTAGCCATAAAACATAATCCCGACTCTATTCTATGTCAAAATCCCGACTCTGCAACACCTGGGACGGAGCATGCGTCTTACCATGCACCAGGTCATGAACCACATTCTCCAGCGCACACACCGTTTCCTGGGCCTGCTCCTCATCCATCCCCGGATGCTCCAGAGCCTCCGGCATCGGCTTCATAAACACCAGCCAATGAGTCTTGCCGGCACGTTGCCCGAAAAGCGGCGGCATAGGCGCAAGCTTCACCACCTCATTCAGTTTTACCTGCCGCTCATTCCACTTGAACACCAGCACCCCATGCGGCATCAGCACGCGAAAACACTCAGCAAAACCGCGCCGCAAATCATCCTGCCACGTCTCGCGGTTCAGCTGCCCATACTTCGCTTTCATCCAGCTACCCTCACCACACCACCGCAAATGCGGAGGGTCGAACACCACCAGACGGAAAGAACAATCCGCAAACGGCATAGCGCGGAAATCCCCCACCACATCCGGACGGATCACCAGCTTCCTGCCGTCACAAAGCTCCGTCTCCAGCTCCCGGCAATCCATATAGACAGCCGCCGGATGCTCCTTATCGAACCAGCACATCCTGCTCCCACAGCACGCATCTAAAATCACCTTACTCATCCCTGAAAAGAATCGCTAGAATTAACCCAATGAAAATACACGTCTCAATCATGCCTTATCCTCAGAAACCTTCTTGAACTCAGCAGGAACAGACTCCCATAACTCCCAAATCAGATTCTGCACATCAGCAAGCGTGCACACCGTTCTGGGGCTCACAGAGCGAGCCCACACATGCACCCATCGCTCGTCATGATACCGCTCCACATACTCATAGTGGTAAATCTCCATCCGGATATCATTACCAAAATCCTGCTTCAACTTAACAGCGCAATCGTTATTCAGCAACCGTTTAAGCGGCACCAGGCGGCAAAAAATCTCGCTCTCGATAATCTCCTGGGGCATCTGAACAATCATCGGCATATATGTCTTCATTTCTTTCCTTTCTTTCTATCCTGGTACAACCTGGTATAACCAACAGTACCCAGCACAACATTAACCAGCTTACTAAAGGAATTGCAAAACATAATCAGCAGCTCTCTTATCAGGGGTGCACCACCGGAATAACCGCCGCGCAAGCAATACACCACGCCATCGTCATGCATCCCATCCGGCTCCATTACCAGGATAATTACCCCGCGACCCGGCTTATTCCGCAGCAATTCAACCGCCCGGATAACCTCCGCCTCCAGTTTATTCATACCAGCCCCTCCTTTCCGTCCTCGGAGCTCGGGACTTCAGTCCCGACCAGCCTCCAATCAACCCAGAAAAAGCCATTGGACTCAATAACATCACTAAACCTGATGCTCACCTGTTCCTCATCTGCCTTCAGCCTGTTCATCACAGCTCCTCCCTCCTTATTGCTCCAGACAAAAACCGCCCTCCGCCTCCCAGTCCCGCTGAGTCAGCACATCCCGGAAACGCAGCTCAATAAACCCGCGCAGCGCCTTATCCCGCACACGGCGGATGCCGGCACACTCCAGGTCG
>JAFZGH010000294.1 GCA_017555465.1 Akkermansia sp.
AATCTGCTGCTGGAGCAGGGGTGTACAGCGGGGAAACAGGAGTTGGCTGCTGCGGCTGAGGCCGGCCGTGTGGAAATCGTCAATCTGCTGCTGAAATCGGAACCCAGGCTGGGGTATCCGTTTTATCTTGCCGTCAGGGCGGGGCAGATGGAGGTGGTGAAGCTCCTGCTGGAGCATGGTGCTGAGCCGGCGAGTGCTCTTTCTGATGCTGTGGAAACCGGCAATGTGGAAATGGTGCGGCTTCTGCTGGAAAAAGGAGGCTGCCCGCATGGAGGTATCATGGATTACGCTTTTTCATTGGCTGCTTACCATGGGCATCTTGAGGTGGTCAAGCTGTTGCTGGAAAAGGGAACCCCTGCGAGAGAAGCTATTTCAGGTGCGGCCAGCGGAGGTGATGTAGACATGGTGCAGCTGTTGCTGGAGCATGGCGCGCATCCGGATGACGGTATGTCATCTGCGGCGGAGAGGGGGAACATGGAGATTGTGAAGCTGTTGCTGGAAAAAGGAGCTTCGGCAAACCATGGTATTTTTGAAGCAGCCGGAAGCGGACAGAATGAAATAGTGCGCCTGCTTCTTGAGCATGGCGCGGACGCTGACCTGGGGCTTTCCCTGGCTGCAGCAAGTGGACGTCCGGATACCGTAAAGCTCCTTCTGGAGCATGGTGCTGATCCGGAAAGAGCAATGGCGTCGGCGGTGTCGAATGGGTATGTGGAGATAGTGGAGCTGCTGCATCGCGCCGGTGCCCGCCTGCCACAGGAGCAATTACTCCCCCTTGCCGTGAAAGAGGGGCAGGCTGCTATGGTGGCGTACCTTGCGAAGCACGGCGGCGACCCCACGGCGGGGCTCGGTGGCGCAATCGAGCGGGGCGATATCGAAATGGTCAGTCTGCTTATCGAGCATGGTGCGCGCCCCGGCGGATTCGAACTCAGAGCCGCGGCGCAGCATGGTTACGCAGAAATCCTGATACTGATTCTGCCGCTGGCTCAAGCAGAAATTAATACCGCCAATTGGCTGGGACAGACGCCCCAGCATGGCCATGAGGAATGCGCCGCACTCCTCCGCGCCTCCGGCGGAATACGCAAGGGACAATAGGGTGTGCCTCAATGGTCATTTGTTGCTCGGCAATCCCTGTATGGCCTTCATGAGCTTGCTGTACAGTACGCGCAGGCGGAGCAGGAGAACGACAATCAGAATGGTGACGATGGTCAGGTAGACCACGACGGCCCAGCAGAAGATGCGCATGGAATCGAGCGTATCGCTGATTTTCCTGCTTTCCAAAATGCGCTCGGTGATGATATCGCCCACTTCCTTGGCATATTCCCGGCATTCATCCTTGAATGTATCGATGAGAGGCGCCGCCGCGGCACGGGCCATACTGGCCATAGAATCACCGAAATTCTCGGTGTTCGCCTTCTGCGGGGATTGGGTGGGTGCTTGTTCCTGCGGCTCGCTGATGGCGTTCAGCAGCCCGCCAATCAGCTGGTTTGCGTCAATCTTTGATCCTGCTGCAGGCAGAATACACACCAGAGCCAGGAGAAGGGTAAGAAAATGCTTCATGCTGCCACTGTAGCACAGCGTATCCTGATGCGTCAAGAAAAAGCCCCCTGGTAGGTAATTTCACGGAGAACCCTATCAAGTATACAAAGGAAAAGGCTTTCCCTGTAGCAGGGAAAGCCTTTTCGGGAAAAAGCCAATAAACTGGCGGCTTGCAATTAGCGCTTGCTGAACTGGAAGCGCTTGCGGGCGCCGGGGCGACCAGCCTTCTTGCGTTCCTTCATGCGGGAGTCGCGGGTCAGCAGGCCCTGCTCGCGGAGAGCGGAGCGGTACTCCTCGTCAATCATGACAAGGGAGCGGGCGATAGCCAGGGAGATAGCACCAGTCTGGCCGTGCACACCACCACCGCGGCAGACGACGCGCACGTCGAACTTCTTCATGGTGTTGGTGGCGTAGAAGGGCTGCAGAACAGCGTTCTGGAGGGCATCCGTGGGGAGGTATTCCTCGAAAGAACGACGGTTGATGGTGATCTTGCCGGACTTGCCTTCCTCAGCGGGGGTAAGCCATGCGTGGGCAACGGCTTCCTTGCGACGGCCAGTGGCGTTGTAGGGAGTAGTAGACATAGTCAGAATAAATTAGGCGATGGTTACAGCTTCCGGAGTCTGAGCGGTGTGGGGGTGCTCAGCGCCAACATATACCTTGAGACGGCCACCCTGGGCGCGGCCCTGGCGGGTGTGGGGAATCATGCCCTTGACGGCGAGCTCCACAATCATCTCGGGGTGAGTCTTACGCAGCTTGGCGGGGGTGGTCACCACCTGGTTGCCCACGTAGCCGGTGTAACGGGTGTAAATCTTGGCGCGCTCCTTGTTACCGGTGAGCACCACCTTGTCGGCGTTCACAATGATCACATAATCACCGCAGTCCACGTGGGGGGTGAAGATGGTCTTGTTCTTACCACGAAGCAGGTTTGCTGCTTCAACTGCAACCTGACCGAGCACCTTACCGGCAGCATCGATCACATACCACTTACGCTCAATTTCCTGAGGCTTGGCAGAGAAGGTCTTCATATTTTTCTTATTTCGTATTCCAGTTTTGGCTTTCGCCACATACTGCCCCATAAACAGGTCAGCTCGCAGAGGGTAGCACAGCACAATTTTAATGTCAACCGCATTTTGTGACTTGCCGTAACTTTTTTTCATATATTGAGAAAAAGTGCTTGCCTTGCAGGCATTTCCGCATTAAACTGGAGGCGCGTAAGCGCAGGTATGCGCTGCGTAAAGCAACCAATTAAGAACGACATAATGGCAAATCCCCCCAATAATCGCGGCGGCAAGCCGCAGCAGCGCCCGAATGGCCCGCGTCCCGCTGGTAACGCAGCACGCCCCACCAACACCGCCCCGAAGCCCAAGAAGGTTGACGACGATGGCGAGGGTGAGATTGAGCTCGAAGGCGTGGTATCCGCCGTGCTGGCTGGCACCATGTTCCGCGTGAAGGTGGCCAATGGCCATGAGTTCCTGGCTCATATCTCCGGCAAGATGCGCAAGCGTTTCATCCGTCTCGTGGTGGGCGACCGCGTACGTATCGAGGTTTCCCCCTACGATATGACCAAGGCCCGCATCACGTTCCGCCTGAACTGATTCTGCGGCACAGCCCCATTTTCCTGCCCTGGTGTTCCCCACCAGGGCTTTTTATGTACCGATGCGCACCAGGGAAAGTACCACTACCTCCTTTACCCCGGGCAGCTTTTTCAATTGGGTGGCGCAGGCGCGGGCGGTGGCGCCGGTGGTGAACACATCATCCACCAGCACAAGGTGGGCAGGATAATTCCTGCGGCGGCCAAAGAGGCCGGGGCGTTTCAGCCGGTAGGCCCGCATGGCGTTGAGGCGGCGGGCACTCGCCGTTAGACGAGTCTGACTGACCACCCCGGTCTCGCGGCGGATAAGCAGGTTTTCCACGCGCAAGCGCCGGAGTCTACCCAGAGCGCGCGCCAGTTCCCCGGCCTGATTGAACCCGCGGGTATAAAGTTTGGAATGCGTCACCGGCACAGGCACGAGCACCCAGTCGGTGCGCTCGCACAAGTGCGGTGTCTTTTCCCAGAGTTCATTGAGCAATTCCGCCAACGGCTGTGCCAGATGAATAGCCTTGTGGTATTTGAAAGCATAGATGAGCTGCATCACCTCATCTGTCTGCCGCAAAGCCTGACGCGCCAGCGCAAAGGGGCGCGCACAACCGGCGCAATCCTCGCAGCGGTCGGGGTCAGTCTGCTGCCCAGCCGTGGGTGCCCCGCAATGCAGGCAGATAGGCGCGGGAATACGCGGCAGATTCCGGAGGCAATCCGGGCAGATGGTCATCTCTGCCGTGTCGCCACAAAGCTCACAGGTGCTGGGGAAAAGCCAGCTGAGCATGACAAAAACGCTTTTCCATTAACGGTGGCGGGCCAGGAACTCGCGAGCCACGGCCTGGTAGGCCATGGAGGCCGTGCCGAAGCGATCGTGTTCCATGATGGTGCGGCCGAAGCTGGGGGCTTCTGCCACGCGCACCGCGCGGGGGATGTAGTTGCGGTACAACTTGTCCGGCAGCTCCTGCTGCACCTGGCGAATCACCTCGTTGGCCAGCTTGGTGTTGTTGTACATGGTCATGATGATACCCTCGTGCTTGAGGCGCGGGTTCACCCCATTCTCACGGATCTGGTCCATGATGAACAGAATCTTGGAAAGGCCCTCCAGGCTCAGGAATTCGCACTGCATCGGGGTGAGCACCTCATCGCAGGCGCAGAGGGCGGAGGTCATCAGCACACCGAGCGAAGGCGGCGTGTCGAGGAACACGTAATCAAAATAATCCTTCTGGCGCAGGCCGGCCATGGCATCGTACATGCAGCTGAGGTGGGATTCATTCTGCGTGAGCTCCACCTCCACGCCGGACAAGTCCACATGCGCGGGGATGATGGAAAGATTGCGGCGGCGGGCCGGGCGCACCAGGTCCTCCAGCAGCGCTTCGCCGATGAGCGCCGGGTACAGGCTCGCATCGCTCTCTACCTCCACCCCCAGCATAGTGCTGGCGTTGGCCTGGGAGTCCATATCGATGAGCAGCACACGCTTGCCGCGTGCTGCCAGGGCAGCAGACAGATTCACCGCTGTGGTGGTTTTACCCACCCCGCCCTTCTGGTTCGCTATGGCTATGACTTTCACGCGTGGCATTCTACCAGACCAAGGCATTTTTTCAAGCTGTATCTTTCATACAGACACGGAAGAAATGCTGATTTCAAAACGCAGAAGTCAGAATGCTCAAAAAGCCTGAGCCAAGCTCAGGCTTTTTGTTTAATCCCTGCGCGGCGAAAGCCGCGCACACGCTAATCATTCTGCGTTCTGCATTCTGAATTATGCATTAAAATAGCGCTTCAGGAGGCCATCGAAGCCTTTGCCGTGGCGGGCTTCGTCCTTGCACATCTCGTGCACGGTGTCGTGGATGGCATCGTAGCCCAGCTGCTTGGCACGCTTGGCAATGGCCAGCTTGCTGTTGCAGGCGCCGAACTCGGCATCAGCGCGCATGGAAACATTCTTCTTCGTGCTGTCGGTAAGCACCTCGCCCAGCAGCTCGGCAAACTTGGCGGCGTGCTCGGCTTCCTCCCAGGCGTAGCGGCGGAAGGCTTCTGCCACCTCGGGGTAGCCCTCGCGCTCGGCCTGGCGGCTCATAGCCAGGTACATACCCACCTCGCAGCATTCGCCCTGGAAGTGGTCGCGCAGGCCCTTCACCACCTCTTCATCGAGCCCCTGGGCAACGCCCACGCGGTGCTCATCGGCATAGACCTTCTCGGCGGCTTCGTCAATTTCAACGAAGGTATCCACCCCGCACACGGGGCATACTTCCGGCATGGTCTCGCTCTCAATGACTTCGCCACAGATGGTGCACTGGTATTTTTTCATAGTCGTGTGTCTTTCTTCGTTGTGTTGTTGTTTGTCGTGTATGGGTTACCCGGTTTGCGGGAACGCGCTCACTATATCACTACCATTTTAGTATGTCAATAGATATTTTAGAATATTTCTAATATTCTGCCATATTTTTATTTCACGGGCAGATACTTTGGAAAAGTGAATCTTCGCGCGTACGCGTAAAGCCTTGATATACCAGATACGGCACCATTTCTCACTTGACGGTACAAGGAATTGTGCTAATCTGGGCGCATGCGATGCATACAATGCGGATACATGGATGACAAGGTGATAGACTCGCGCATGTCGAAAGACGGCACGTGCATACGCCGCCGGCGCGAATGCCTGCGCTGCGGCTACCGCTACACCACCTACGAGCAGATTGAGCGCACCGAGCTGCGCGTGGTCAAGCGCGACAATCTGCACGAGGCCCTGAACCGCGAAAAGATACTGCGCGGCATGGTGAAAGCCTGCGAGAAGCGCCCGGTGAGCATGGACCAGCTGGATATTGCGGTAGATGAAATCGTGGCAGACCTGCACCGCGACCACCAGCGCGAGGTGCCCTCCTCGGTCATCGGCATGAAGGTGATTGAAAAGCTGCAGACCATCGACCCCGTGGCCTACATCCGCTACGTATCCGTGTACCGCCAGTTCCGCACGGTGGATGAATTCATCGAACTGGTGCGCCGCATGGAAATCAAGACCGTGCAGGACCCGCTGCAGCGCAAGCTCGACCTCGAATAATGATAGCCTTCAAGAACAAGCGTCCGCTGCTGCAGACCGGGCATTGCGTCATCTCCGACTACGATGCCGCCTGGCTGGAGGATGTGTTGCAACAGGCCGCAGACTCCGCCGGAGTCAGCCTGCCCTTCCGCGGGGAAATCGCCAAGGCCATCCTCATTTACCTGGAGGAGAAATGCCCGCTGCACGCCATGCCGCTGGACTACCTCTTCCAGCGCATTGCGCGCATGCTGCGCCAGGCAGGGCTGCCGCTCGTTGCCGACCACCTGCGCCTGCAGACCCCGCCCGTGGTCATCGACCTGCACGAACTCGCGGAAAAAGCCCCCCTGCCCCTCTTCTTCTACAATGAACTGGAGCAGCAGCTGGAGCAACTGCGCCGTCTGGGCCTCACCACCTACGAATTTGCCGGCGTAGAACCCTGCAGCAAGCTGCTGGGCGACCGCCAGCGCGCCTGCCCCACCCAGCGCCGCATGCTCGATGA
>JAFZGH010000295.1 GCA_017555465.1 Akkermansia sp.
ACCAATGCTCCCTTACCCGAGTAGGCAGAAAGCTCTACGCTATAGCCCCGTTCAGAAGAAAACGGCTTCTTGCGCACAACCGACTGCTCCCGGAGGCGGAGCTTCTTTTCCAGCTTTTTCCAGTCAGTCGCAGCCGCACGCTCCAGCCCCGCCGTGCGGCCGGGAATCCCCATAGCGGCGGCCAGATTGTTGGCAATAATCATCGAGCCCTGCTCGTTCGGGTGCAAGCCATCGCGCCCGGGCTTGTTCGACATGGAATCCGGCCAGCTGAACGGAACCTTGTGCGTTAAGTCCACCAGGCCCTTATTCACCTCCACAAACTTCACTTTCCTGCCATGGGCTTCTGCGTATTTCTTCACCCAGTCTTTCAGCAGCGCATTATACTGCTGCACGGCCAGGTGGCGTTCGGGTTCGTTATTATTGGCATGATTTCCCCAACAGGGCACAGCCATCACATAAAGCTCATCAGATTCCTCCTTGAGCAAATCGGAAGCAATGCGCCCCATATTGCCCCAGTCCTTACCGGGTTTCCATGCATAAGCGCCCCCTTTCTCCGAGACCGTGCCGCCCAGCAGGTTCTGCATCTTGGTGGCAAACTCCTTCGGGGTGTATCCCTTGTCTGAAAGCAGGTCGTTCGTGCCCATGAGGCAGCAGAAGGTATCGCAATTGAACGTGGCGGAGGCTGACTTCGTGGAATGTCCGCCGTAATTCACCCCCGTCATGCCGGCGTTCGAGCCGGAGATGATATTATGCGTGCGCCCGGAGGACTGCGCCAGATGCACGTTCGGGAATGCCACACCGGCATAAGCCTCGGCGGCATCGCTGGTGCTCAGCGCGGTATATCCTGCCGTATAGCCGCTTCGCGGGCCTACAATCTGCGCTTCAACGCCGTTATCCACCAGCATCTTAAACAACTGCCAGCGCCAGGTCTGGTCATTCACACCATGCGTAATGGAATCACCGCAGAACATGATGCGCCCCAGGGAGTTTTCCTGCGTCCGGGCAAAAGGCTTCGTATAATCCTCCGGTTCCTTGTAATCAGAGGTATTCAGAGTAGACGCAGCCTTGATACCCACCGCTGTCACGTAGTTGGTATTCACAGTATAGGCGTGCGTGGTATCAAAGGGCTGCTGGGTCTTGAGATTGGGAGCATGGAGAAGCACATCTCCGCCACAGCGCACGGTAAGCCCCAGCTTCGGGTTAATGCTCAGGAGCAGCCGGACCTTCCCCTCCCTGGCGAAAGCCTTCAACGTATCATATTTCACCACGCCATCCCTGCTCCAGGGCTGGTCTCCCCAGTAACAGGTGAGATGCCTGTCCGTATCCGCCAGGCCATACACCAGCTTACGCCCGCCGGGCATACTCATCTCCCACGTGACCATGGGCCCCTGCTTGTAGTCATTCGAGCCCAGGTAACTTTCCAGCGCCGCCAGATCAAGCACGATTTCCAGCTCCCCCACAGCTGGGGTTTCCACGGCAAAGCGACCGGCGCCATCATAAATCACCTTGTTCTGTGTATCGCAGAACTTGTCCTTCATATTAGTGTAATCAGCAGCTCCGGCACTCATGGCCAGAGCAAGCAGCAGGCTTATCGTCAGATTCTTCTTCATTTTTCAATTTCAGGTGTAAAATAATAACCAACGCCGCGTTCAGTCCCAATGCAGGCGGCGTAATCCCCCAGCTTCTGGCGCAAACGCTTCACATGCGTATCCAGCGCCCGGCTCTGGGTCGTGTCTGCATATCCAAAAAGGATGTTCTGCAACTCGCCGCGCTCCTGCACCTTGCCGGGGCGTTCCATCAGATAAGCCAGCAGCTTGAACTCAGCCGTTGTCAGATCCAGCACAACACCATCCAACGCCGCAGCCAGCGTATTCTTATCCAGCACCAGAGGGCCGCACCGCACCACCAGCTGC
>JAFZGH010000296.1 GCA_017555465.1 Akkermansia sp.
AAACAGGGAGAAAAAACGGGGTAAAAATCTTGACTTGGCCCGGTTCTCTGGTATACTCCTGCCGCATTGTGAAGCATGCTTCCTAAATGTTAAGGCTGACCGATATGTTAAAGAAAAAGCACCCGATGTTTCTGATGAAGATGGTATCAGACAGAGCTGATACCATTTTTGCGCAGCGCGTGGGCAAGCTGCGTGTGACGGCGCCGCAATGCCGCCTGCTGATGTACCTGGACAGCCGGGGAGGGGCGCCGGTGTCTCAGCGTGAGCTGGAGCACTACCTGGGCGTAAGCCATACCACGGTGAAAGGCCTGCTGCAGCGGCTGGAGGAAAAAGGCTATGTACGCACGGCGTTTGACAGTGCAGACAAACGGGTGAAGCATGCCTATCTCACAGAGACGTTCCGCCAGCTGCAGGAGGAGACCCGGCAATCACTGCAGGATTTTGAGGAAGCGTTGACCGCTGGGTTCAGCGCGGATGAAACAGACCAGCTGCGCAGCATGCTGGAGCGGATTTACCAGAATACCTTAACCCCGGAATCTCCGGATTCCGAAACGAACAATCAATGAAAGCAACGTATATTGTAACGATGGCCCTGGGTGGGCTTGTGGCGGGCACCGCTTTAGTGGGGTGCAAGGATAATGCAGGAAATCAGGCCGCGCAGCGCGGCATGGCCCCCATCAATGTGACAGTGATGCCGCTGCAGAAGCGCACGGTGGAGCTCACCAGCACGTGGTTTGGGCATCTGCGCGGCGTGGAGCAGGCCGATATCCGTCCGGAGGTATCGGGCAAGTTGCTGGAGCAGGTGTACTGGCATGGTTCGCTCTGCGAAAAGGGGGAGGTCCTGTTCCGCATAGACCCAGCCACCTACCAGGCCGCCTATGACCAGGCTGTGGCCAATGTTGCAGCGGCCAAGGCGGGCGTGTTACAGGCCGAAGTGGCCGATGAACAGGCGGGAAAGGATGTGGAACGCTACACCTCATTGGTAGAGAACGGCTCTATTTCGGACAAGCAGTTTACCGACGCGCAGCACGCCAAGCGCCGCTGTGAGGCTGCGCTGGCCATGGCCCGTGCCCAGGTGGTCCAGGCAGAGGCGGCGCTGGAAATGGCCAGGCTTAACCTGGACCGCTGCACAATCCGTGCGCCGTTCCAGGGCCTTGCCTCCCAGTCTACTGTGAGCGTGGGTGATTTTGTGGCGGCAGGGCAGGTGGTCATGACCCGCATGTCTTCGATAGACCCCATCCGCGTGGATTTTTCTGTACCCGCCCGCCAGATGAATGAGCAGGTGCAGACCTCGGAATACTACGATATGCCGGACAAGATGAGCCCGGTGAAGGAATTTGACCTGATTCTGGAAGATGGCACCGTGTTTGAACACAAGGGGCAGGTGCATGCCGTGGACAGCGAAGTGAGCCAGGCAACTGGAACAGTGAAGTTCGTGGGCTATATCCCGAACCCGAAGCTGAAGCTCCGTGCTGGTTCTGCGGTGCGTGTGCAGGCTAAGACAGGGGAAATCAAGGATGCGCTGCTGGTGCCCTCCCGCGCGCTGGTGTCTTCCATGAATCACCGTTTCATCTACGTGGTGGCGCCGGATAACACCCCGCTGGGCATTGATGTGAAACTGGGTAAGGAACTGGTGCTGGATATGCCGAATGGCGATGGCACAACCGTGCCCATGCTCATGCAGGTGGTGACCGGCACGGTGAAACCCATTGCTGAGACGCTCCGGGAAAACGGCATAGAGAATGTGGAGGATGCTCAGGTGATTGTGGGCGGCGGCCAGATGGCAGCCCAGTATGCCATGGCTAATGCTGCCATGCGGGCCCAGGGGGCGCAGGGTGGTTTCGGCACCGTGGCTCCCCAGCCGTTCATTTACGAGAAACCCACCTCTACCGTGAGTTCTGTAACCGCTGAATAAAGGACAGATATGAGCTCGTTTTTCATTAAACACCCGGTTATCGCCACGGTGATTGCCGTGGTGACAACGCTGCTGGGGTTGGTCTGCCTGGTGAATCTGCCCGTTTCCCAGTACCCGGAAATCACACCGCGCACCATCCAGCTCATGGCTATGTTCCCGGGGGCGGATGCCAAAGCCGTGGCCGACTCGGTGGGTACGCCGCTGGAACGTGAAATCTCCGGTGTGCAGGGCATGGATTACATGACCTCCGTTTCGTCTAACAACGGCGTGTATTCCCTGCAGGTGGTCTTTAACCCGGAGACCGACCCCGACCTCGACCAGGTGTTCACCAACATGCGCTATGGCCAGGCGTCCTCCCAGGTGCCGCCGGAGGTGCTGAACTCCGGTGTGACGATCCGCCAGCAGCCGGGGCTGCCCATCATGATTTACTCCCTCTACTCCCCGGATGGCAGCTACAATTCCGTGGACCTGGCCAACTATGCCCAGGTGAAGATGGTGGATGAACTCAAGCGCGTGGAGGGCGTGGGCGAGGTGATGGTGTATGGTGCCGGTCGCTATGCCATCCGCATCTGGCTGGATACCAACATCATGACCCACTACAATATCTCCGTGGGTGAGGTGCGCGCTGCCATTGCTGCGCAGAATACAACTAACCCCGGTGGTAAAGTGGGCGCCGACCCTGTGCCCGATGGCCAGGAAAAGACCATTGCCATCCGCACCCAGGGGCGTCTGACCGACCCCGCAGAGTTCGAGGAAATCATTGTGCGCCAGGTGGGAGATGAGATTGTCTACCTGAAGGATATTGCCAAGGTGGAGCTGGGCTCGCAGAACTACTCTGCCACCGGGCGCCTGAACCGCCAGGTTTCTGCCGCTGTGGTGATTTTCCAGACCCCCGGTTCCAATGCCATTGCCACGGTGGACCGTCTGCGCAAGACCTTTGAAAAGCAGGCCTCCATCATGCCGCTGGGCATCAAGGGCGATGTGTCGCTGGATACCACGACGGCTGTGCGTTACTCGATTGATGAAATCAAGCGTACTTTCGTCGAGGCCATTGTGCTGGTGGCGCTGGTGGTGTTCATGTTCCTGCAGAACTTCCGCGCCACGCTCATTCCGCTCATTGCAGTTCCCGTGTCGCTCATCTCGACTTTCTGTGTATTCCCCATGCTGGGCTTCTCGCTCAACACCATTTCCCTGCTGGGCATGGTGCTGGCCATTGGTCTGGTGGTGGACGATGCCATCGTGGTGGTGGAAGCTGTGCAGCACCATATTGACAAGGGGCTCAACCCGCGCATGGCTTCCTTTGCTGCTATGCAGGAGGTGAGCGGTCCGGTAATCGCCATTGCCCTTGTGCTGGCGGCGGTGTTCCTGCCGGCTCTGTTGCTGGAGGGTATCACCGGCACGCTGTTCAAGCAGTTTGCCATCACCATTGCCGTGTCGATGCTCATTTCAGCATTCAACGCACTTACCCTTTCTCCGGCATTGTGCGCGCTCATGCTCAAACCGACCAACCAGAGCCGCAGCATTTTCAAGCCATTCTACAAGCTGTTCAATAAGTGCTACGACTGCACCGCCAGCGTCTATGTGAAGATATGCAGCGGTCTGTGCCGCAAGCTCATCATCTCCATGCCTCTGCTGCTGCTGTTCTGGGCAGCCATTGCCCCCATGAGCAGGATGGTGCCCAAGTCATTCCTGCCGGATGAAGACCAGGGGTTCCTGCTGGCGGCACTCGTGATGAAACCCGATACCTCGCTTCAGGTGGCGTATTCCGAAAATAAGAAATTTGAGGATGCGCTTTCTGATCCCGCCGTGAAGAATCTCACGACGGTGGTGGGTATCAACATCCTCAACAGCGTGCAGACCCCCGGTGCCTGTATCGCCTTCATCGAGCTCAAGGACTGGAAGGACCGCCCCGAAACCGCCGCCGAGGTGCAGAAACGCATCGAGGCCCGCTTGCACCAGAGTGCGCTGGACGGCATGGCCATGGTGCTGATGCCCCCGGCCATTCCCGGCGTGGGTACGGCCAACGGCGTGACCATGGTGCTCAATGACCTGGAGGGGCAGGGCGTACCCTTCCTGCGGGAGCAGGTACTCAAGTTTGAAGCCGCGGCCCGCCAGCGCCCGGAGGTAGCCGTCTGCATGGATATGATGATGGCGGATACCCCGCAGAAACTCGTGGAGCTGGATAAGGAGAAATGCAAGTTCCACCGAGTGGATATTGCTACGGCCAATAACCTGCTGGCTACATACAATGGTTCTGCCTTCGTCAATTTCTTCAATGCATTCGGCCAGCAGTGGCAGGTGTATATGCAGGCGCAGGGCGCTGACCGCGTGAGCCTGGACAAGATGGACGGCTTCTTTGTGGCCAACCAGGAAGGCGAGCGCGTGCCGCTCTCGGCGCTGGTGGATATCAAGGATATTGCGGATACGGAGTTCGTGATGCACCACAATATCTACAACTCTGCCAAACTGAACGTGATGCCGCGTCCCGGTGTGTCCACGCAGCAGCTCATGGAGGCCATGGAGCAGGTCTATTCCCAGACCATGGACCCCGCCAAGGTGGGCATGGATTACCAGGATATGTCTTTCCAGGAAAACAAGGTGCGCAACAGTACCGGCCTGGCAACCATCTTTGCCATGTCCTCTGTGTTTGCCTTCCTGATTCTCGTGGCTCTGTATGAGAAGTGGACCCTGCCCATTTCCGTGTTCCTTACTGTGCCCATTGCTGTGCTGGGGGCTTATGCCGGCTTGTACTGGATGGGCCTGGAACTGAACCTCTATGCCCAGGTTGGCCTGGTGATGCTGGTGGGTCTGGCTGCCAAGAATGCCATTCTCATTGTGGAGTTCGCCAATCTGGAAATGGAACGAGGCAAGGACCTGCTCTCCGCAACGCTGTCTGCCGCCCGCCTGCGTCTGCGCCCCATTCTCATGACCTCTCTGGCTTTCATCCTGGGCTGTGTGCCGCTCATGCTGGCGCATGGTTCCGGCGCGCTTGCCCGTTGCTCCATCGGCACTGTGGTGGTGGTGGGTATGACCGTGGCCACTGTGGTGGGTGTGTTCCTGATTCCCAGTTCCTATGTGTTCATTATGCGCCTCTTCCGTATCCGCTTCAAGCTTTCTACGCTGGAGGAAGATCCCGACGAAGTCGGCGCCCGCCAGTACCTGGCTGCTCATAAGAATGATGAGTAATGAGAAACAACTTGACAAAATCAACCAACAAGCTATTATACAATCAACATGAAACGCTCGATAATTCTCGGACTTGCCGGAGCTGCCGGACTGGTGGCTTCCTGCACCTTTGGCCCGATGTGGTCTGCGCCTGAGATGCCTGTTCCTGCGGAATTCCGCGGCGCAGGTGTGTCGGACAGCACCATGGCAGACCTGCCGTGGCAGCAGGTGCTCAGCGATGCCCACCTGCAGGCGCTGCTCAACGATGTGTTTACCAGCAACCGCAGCCTGGAAGCCATGATGCACAATGTGGAGTCTGCCCGCCGCTATATCACGGTGGCCCGCGCGCCCATGTTCCCCTCACTGGGGTATCTGGCCCAGGGCAGCAAGGGTGCCAGTTCTCCCGCCACCGTTGCAACGGCGAATGAAACCACCATTCCCGCAGCTGGCGGCCTGAGTGCTTCCTGGGAGCTGGATATCTGGGGTAAGACCCGCAAGGGGATTGAAAGCGCAGAAGCTCAGGCTCTTGCCGCCGAGGAAAGCTTCAACAACGTGCGTATCTCCCTCATGAAGCAGGTGGCAACCGGCTATTTGCGCCTGATCATGCTGGATGAGCAGCTGAAGATTGCGCATGAGGCCGTGGCTTCCTACCGCGATTCGCTCAAGCTTTTCGAGAACCAGCTGGAAAGCGGCGTGGCTAACAAGCTGCAGACGGCTTCTGCCCAGGCTGCCCTTTCGGCCTCTGAGGCTCAGATCCCCAACCTGCAGATGCAGATTGCCGAGATGGAAAACACGCTTTCCGTGCTGGCAGGCCGTGCACCGGGCGCCATTGAGCGCAGCGGCAGCATGCAGGCCTTTGCCAAGGCCAGCGGTGTGGCAGCCGGTATTCCGGCAGATGTGATTGCCCGCCGCCCGGATATCCGCGCTGCCGAACAGAAGCTCCGCGCTGCTAATGCTGAAATCGGCGTGGCTATTGCCAATTACTTCCCGAGCATCAGCCTGACCGGGCTGGCCGGCATTGCCACCCCCGACCTGCGCCACGGCCTGAGCCGTAGTGCAGACGGCTGGGGTATCGGCGCCAATCTCACCGGCCCGCTCTTCCAGGCCGGGCAGCTGCGCGCCAATGAGGCCATGAAGCGCGATGCCTTCCTGGCCGCCAAGGCTGATTACGAGCAGGCCGTGCTTTCTGCGCTGGCAGAGGTTTCCACCACGCTGGTGCAGCGCACCAAGCTGCGCGATATCATGAAGAAGCAGGAACAGGCTGTGGCGGCCTACCAGGAAAGCGTGAAGCTTTCCAAGGCCCGTTATGCACAGGGCCTGGCCAGCTACTACGAGGTGCTCACCGCGCAGCAGGGGCTCTTCCCGGCGCAGACCCAGCTGGCAGCCTACCGCTACCAGTATGCCGCCTGCATCCCCACCCTCTATACCCAGCTGGGTGGCGGTTGGAAAACCAAGTGATGCGCGGCTTTGCACCCTCAATTTTCAACCCGGCAGTTCAGCTGCCGGGTTTTTTGTTTGCGTGAGGGTGGTGAGGTGTGCTATCTTCAATGCCGTCAGGCACTATGGAAGAAATGTTCACATATATGCAGGGGGTAAACGCGGAGTTCCCGTGGTTACTGCCCTTGTTTTTCGGTTTATTCGGTCTTTGTGTCGGCTCATTCCTGAATGTGGTGATTTACCGCCTGCCGCAGGGGATGAGTGTGAATGAACCGCGGCGCTCGTTCTGCCCGCTGTGCAAGGCGTCGATTCCCTGGTATCTGAATCTGCCGGTTATCAGCTATCTGCTGCTTCGCGGGCGCACGGCGTGCTGCGGCAGGCATTATACGGCGCGTTACTGCGTGGTGGAGCTGGTGTGCGGCCTGTTGTTTGCGGCGGTGGCGTGGCAGTTCTGCACGGATGATATCTTCACCCAGGTGCTGCTGTGCGTGTGGGCTGCGGTGATGCTGGCCTGCCTGTGCATTGACTGGGAGCAGATGGTGGTGCTGCCCTCGCTGGCCTTGCTGGCAACGCTGGCAGGTGTGGCCGTCTCCTGGCTTTCCCCCTGGTTCAGCGGGGAGGGGATGGAGCCGCTGCAGGGGCTGATGAGCAGCCTCTCCGGAGCTTTTGGCGGGTTTCTGCTGTTCCGCCTGGTGGCCTGGGTGGGTAAGTTTTTCTTCGGGCGTAAGCAGCAGGCCTATGATGCCCCGCAGGACTGGGTGCTGCGCCAGGCGGCAGATGGCGAGGATGTGGAGCTGCTTATTGGCGACGAACGCCTGATGTGGAGCGAATTGTTCATGGAAAGCAGTAATCGCTTTGCCTTGACTGCGGCCTCATTGAATGGCAGCGAGGCAGGGGAGCTGGTGTTTACAGTGGATGCACTGACCCTGCCGGATGGCACGAAGCTTGCGCTGGAGGAACATGAGGAACTGCGCGGCACCTGCCGGGGCTATGCGGCGCGGCGGGAGGCCATGGGCAGCGGAGATGCTTGGCTGGCGCTCGCTATTGGTGCGCTCTGTGGCTGGCAGGGGGTGGTGTTTGCCTTGGTGGGCGGCAGTTTTATCGGCATAGCAGCGGCGCTGGTGGCGCGCATCGGGCGAGGCACGCCCATGCCTTTCGGCCCTGCGCTGATTGCGGCTGCCTTCATCTGGCTTTTTTATGGAACTGAGCTCTGCTCCGCCTACATGGAGTGGGTTGAAACCCTGATTTGGTAACGATGTCATTGCCCGATTTTTCCACATTCCCGCTGTATCTTGCCCCCATGGCCGGGGTGACTGACCCTATTTTCCGCACCTTGTGCAAGGAGGAGGGGGCGGATGTGATGGTGACGGAGTTTGTCTCTGCCGAAGGGGTGCTGCAGGCCTGGAGCCGCAACCGCCGCTATGTGGAGTTCGAAGATGCTCACCGCCCGCTCGGCATTCAGATTTTCGGCTCTGTGCCGGAACATTGCGCCGCCGCTGCCCGCATCATTGTGGATGCCATGCACCCGGATTTTCTGGATATCAACGCCGGTTGCCCGGTTCCCAAGGTGGTGGGCAAGAATGGGGGCTCGTCCCTGTTGAAGGATTTGCCGCTTCTGCAGCGCATGGCGGCGGCGGTGGTTCAGGAACTGGGGGATGATTGCCCGGTGACTACGAAAATCCGCATCGGCTGGGATCAGGAGCATATCTGCGCGCCCGAGGCGGTGCGTCGGCTGGAGGATGCCGGGGTGCAGGCCATCGCGATTCACGGCCGTACCCGCTCGCAGCAATATGGCGGCAAGGCAGATTGGGAGATGATTGACCACTGCGCCCGCCTGGTGCGTATTCCGGTGATTGGTAATGGCGATATCTGCACCCCGCAGGATGTGCAGCGGGCGCGTGAGACCACGGCGGTTTCGGCGGTGATGATTGGTCGCGCGGCCATGAATGCGCCCTGGCTGTTCCGCCAGGCGAAGGAATACCTGCGCACCGGGTATGTGCCGGAGCCGCCCACCCCGCAGCAGCGCATTGCCTTCATGCTGCGCCACACCCGCATGGCGCTGGAGAGCGGCCATTATGGCGATGAACTGGTGACGATGCGTGCCATGCGCAGCCGCCTGCTGGCTTATGCCAAGGGGATTCCCGGTACGAAGTCAATGAGGCCACAGCTTTCGCGTGTGGCCTCATATGATGAGCTTTGTGCCATGCTGGCTCCGTTGGTTACATCTTGAACTGCTCGCCCAGGTAAATCTTGCGGGTCTTGGGGTCGTTGGCGATTTCGTCTGTCGTGCCTTCCTTGATGACTTTGCCTTCAAAGAGGATGTAGGCGCGGTCAACGATGCCGAGGGTTTCGCGCACGTTGTGGTCGGTGATAAGGATGGAGAGACCGTCTGTCTCACGCAGGGATGCCACGATGTGCTGGATGTCCTGCACGGCGATGGGATCAACGCCGGCGAAAGGTTCGTCGAGCATGAGCAGCTTCGGGTTGGCGGCCAGCGCGCGGGCTATGGTGAGGCGGCGCTTCTCACCGCCGGAGAGCTGGATGGACTGGCTCTTGCGCAGGCGGGTGATGTTGAAACGCTCCAGCAGCTCATCGCACTTCTCTTTCTTTTCCTTGCTGGTGAGGTCAGTGCGGGTCTCAAGGATGGCCATGAGGTTCTCATTGACCGTGAGCTTGCGGAAGATGGATTCTTCCTGCGGGAGATAGCCCATGCCGAGGCGGGCACGCAGGTGCATGGGCAGGCCGGAGACATCTTTACCGCAGAAGTCAACCGAGCCGGTATCCGGGCGCACCAGACCCGCCACCATGTAGAACGAGGTGGTTTTGCCGGCGCCGTTGGGGCCCAGCAGCCCGACGATTTCGCCGGCATGAACCTTGAAGTTCACGTTGCTGACCACCTGGCGTTCGCCGTAGGATTTGCAGAGGTCTGTGGCTTTGAGAAGAATTTCCATAGTTATTTTTTGAATGTCGGGTTGTTAATCTGCTGCTTGATGTTGGTGGCATGCGTGGTGTGCTTTTCGCCGGTGATGCTGGCATTGTTGCTGGCATCGATCCGGATGGCTGCACCCTTGCCGCTGGCTACGTGGGTGTTATTGGCATCAGCCAGGGTGACCTTGCTGCCGCTGAGTACCTTCATGCCGGTGGTGTTATCCACATTCAGGAAATCGCCTGTAGCGCGGAACAATTTGCCGGAGTTATCCTTGCCGGCCACGGCCACATTGCCGCTGGCGGTGGCGCGCACAAGACCGCCCAGCATTTTGTCCTTGCCTTTCTGCTCGTTCATGAGCAGGCGCACCGGGCCGGTGCACTGCATGGAGCCTTTTTCCGTGCGCACAGTGCAGCCTGATTCGGTACTGGCTTCGCGGATGCCGGTGTAGTTGAAACGCAGGCCGGTGAATTTGCCCTTGGCCGTGGCGCTTTCATCTGCCACGAGGTAGGTATGCAATGGCCCGTTTGTGGTCAGAATGGCCTTGTCGGTCTGCAGACGGGTTGCGCTGCCGGTTTCCAGGCGGTTTTCGGCGCGAACAAGCAGTACATAGTCGCGGCATTCAGCTTTAGTTGTGCCTTCTTCATCGAGCAGTACAGCGGAAAGCTGTGCGCCGTTCAGGCGGATATCACCGTTGCTGCGCAGTTCCACGGTGGCGGACTGCCCGGCTGCGGGCGTAGCGGCAAGCCGGTTGCCGTTGTAATGAGCCACCAGTTCAGTGTCCGGCGCGCCTGTAAGCAGGGTTTCGCCGGTGGTAAGGTCGGTTTCTGCTATCTGCGCCTGCAGTTCGCCAATGCATTTGCGCGTGCCGGCCTCGTAGCGGTGAGCAATGACATTGCCTTCTGCTCTGGCGCGGGAGATGTCGCCGTACTGGGTAATGGCGAGGTTGGGCATGCCGGGTTTTGTTTCCGGGGCTTTTGCACCTTCCTTGCGGGCCAGTACGAGGTTGACCGGGCCAGTGCAGCTGAAATCGGCTTCATCATCTGCCATGACGATGCCCTTTGCCGTGCTGACGGTGCCGAGGTCTGCTCGGAAGAGGACATTGGCTGCGGCCTTGAATACGCCCGTGAGGGTGGTGCCGGGTGTGCTGCTCTGGCGTGCGTAGCGACCGTTGATGTTGTTGCCGCGTAATTCGATATCGCCGTTGGGAAGCAGGTGGATGCCTTCGTTTGATTCAACGGTGTACTGGTCATACACCAGCTTGCAGGCCGTGCCGGTGAGGGAGCATTCACCACTCTGCCCGTTGTAACGCAGTTCGTCGCCATGAGCTTCGGCCGCCGGTGTGGCCTCACCTGCATTGCGGGTTGCGATGACCTGTCCGCGTGCTGTGGCTGTGGCAATGCCTTCAAACTTCAGCCCGGTGAACTGGCTCATAAAGCCTTTCTTTTTCTCCGGTGCAGGGGATGCGGCTGTTTGCAGGACGATGCAGAGCATCTCGTTGCAGGTGAGCGTTCCTTGCGGATGGTTCAGGGTGCTGTTGCCGGGGGCGTAGAGCGTGTTGCTGGGGGAATGGTAATAGATAGAGCCTCCGCGCGTGCAGAGCTCGGTCGCAGCACCGTCGTTGTCTTTCATCGAGAGGCGGATTTCAGCGCCTTCGAGCAGGATGTTGCCCTGCTGGTCTGCCAGCAGACGCGGAGCCTTGCTCCCTTCTGCTGCGGTGATGTGTACCTTGTTATCGCCGTACTGAAGGTGGATTTCTCCATCCTCGCTGGGGGAATACACCAGAATGGTGTTACTGAGGGTGTCTGCCAGTGCATAATCAGCAGCGATGGCAGCGGCGATGACGGGGGCTTCCCCCTCATTCCGGGAAACCGGAGTATCTTCCCCGGTCTCTGTAGTTGTGGATGCTGCCTGTTCTGTCTGCTCGGTGGCAGGCGTCTCATTCCCTTTGTCTTTTTTATCGGTTTTGAGCTCCGGCAGGTAGATGTGCAGCTGTTCTCTGGCTGCGATGTTGATGCGGGAATCCACTAATTGAACATTACCCAGATAGATGATGCGGGAGTTGGCTGCGTCAAACATCATCCCCAGTTCGGATGTCACGGTGGTTTCATCCGGAGCGGTTGTTCCGGCAGGGGTGTATTCCGGACTGGGAGCGGGGAGTTCTACGCCCAGTGCTTTCAATTCATCGCTCACCTGGGAAAAACTGGCACAGCAGGTGTCTGCCTGTGCAGCGGTGGTCTGCATGTCTGCCGTGTAATCGGCAGCAGCGCAGAATACGGGAATGGACAGAGCGGCAATGGCAGCTGCTTTCATCATTTCTTACTGCCTTTCTTTTCGGATAATCTGGCGGTGGAGATGGTGGTCTTCACGGGGCCGTGCAGGAAACCTTTGCGGGTGCTGGTGTTGAAGATAACTCCCTTGCCGGAGGCTGAGAAACGCGGATCCTGAACCTTGGCTGTGCCAGTCGTGCGCGCTACTTTGGTAGCAAAGCTGTATTCCACGCTGTCGGTGGAAATATCGGTCTGCGAGCCGTCTTCTGCATAGAGTTCGGCATGGAGCTTTTCCAGTTCCACTGCGGTGCGGGATTTGACCCGCAGTTTATCTGCCAGAAGCAGTGCGCTTACCTGGTGATTCTCGTAGCGGGGAATGGAAATTCCTTCGATGACGGAGCCTTTCGGCAGAAATTGCAGCGCCGGAAACTCGCTGGCTGCATCATTCTTCTTCTCCTGCCCCCATGAGGGCAGGAGAAGAAGTGACAAAACAAGGAGTGGAAGTGCTTTGCTCATCAGATGGTGGCCATCTGCTGGCAGGCCTTACGCACCAGCATGAGGTTGCTGAGAATCTTTTCCAGGTCCTTCAGGTATACCTGGTTGGGACCATCGCTCATGGCGTGGTCGGGGTCCTTGTGTACTTCCATGAATACGCCGTCGATGCCCATGGTCATGGCGGCATTGGCCAGCACGGGAGCCAGCTCGCGGTCGCCGCCGGTGGCGCCGCCCAGACCACCCGGTCGCTGCACGGAGTGGGTGGCGTCGAACACCACGGGGCAGCCGAACTTCTTCATCCAGTACATGCCGCGCATGTCCACGATGAGGTTGTTGTAGCCGAAGGAGGTGCCGCGTTCGCAGAGCATGTACTTATCGCAGCCGAAGGCTTCCATCTTTTCGCAGATGTTCTTGCAGTCCCAGGGAGCGAGGAACTGGCCCTTCTTGATGTTCACCGGACGGCCGGTCTTGGCGCAGGCTTCCAGCAGGTCGCTCTGGCGGCTCAGGAAGGCGGGTACCTGGAGCAGGTCCACATACTGGGCTGCGTATTCTGCCTGCTGCTCAGTGTGCACGTCGGTTACCACCGGGCACTGCAGTTCCTTGCCGATTTCGGAGAGGATGCGGCAGCCTTCCTCAATGCCCGGGCCGCGGAAGCTCTTCACGCTGGTGCGGTTGGCTTTGTCGTAGGAGGCCTTGAAGATGAACTGCACGCCGAGCTTGGTGCAGATTTCCTTGATGGCGGTAGCCATTTCCCAGGCAAAGGCTTCGTTTTCAAGAGAGCAGGGCCCGAGCAGGAAGAAGGGTTCCTGCCCGCCGATAACTACGTTCTGGATGTTGAAAGACATGGCAAAAGTTGTTTCGATGCGTACATTATGCCCCAAGCCCCAGATGAAGTCAATGAGATTTCGCTCCGCGCGGGCGTAAAATTGACGCCGTTTGAAAAATATGCCGTATGCCGTCAGTTTTTTCATCCTGATTTGCTTTTTGAACCGATGTGTTATGTCTCGTATGTGAAAAGTGTATAATGTCAAATGGTTGCGTTGCTTTTTGTGGAAAGGAGAACCGACCCTCTTTTCTTGCTGGAAGTTTATCAGCATTATTTGTACCCTTTACCCAATCTGCCATGAGGCAAGTGACAACATTCTATGAAAAAAGATAATGACACCCCCACCAATGGTTCCGTCTCTGACGTGAATGCCGCCGATGTTACCAACATCACTCCCGAAACCGCAGCATCTCTCGATTCTGCCAACCTCAACTCCGGCACCGATTGTGCCACAAGCTCTTATCCGACTATGAATATCGATACCAATACCAATGACGGCATTGCTCTTGCCAGCTCGGAATCTACTCCGCAGACAGTAACTCGTACCGAAATTGCGTCTGCTGGCACGCCTATTTGCGTCCATGATACAAACGAGGAAAACTTCTCCTTTGGCCCCATTAGTTTTTCCATTAAGCAAGGAGGTGCTCAGGTTAAAGCCCGTGTTACTGCCGATGATAGGGGCACTATGTATATTACCGATTCTAACGGCAATTCAGTATTGTCAGTATTCGGTGATGTGGACATCTGGCAGAAGACGGAAGATCCTACTCATTGGCAGAAAACATCTGAGACGGTCACCTTGCCTGAGGGGCAATACACCATTACGGGTACAGTGGAAAACACCAAATTGTCTACGGCTCAGAATAATCTTGCCTACTTCCGTTATGAAATTCAAGCGCAGTATACCATTATTAAGGGGATTGATGACGAGGATGCCGACAAGGAAGAAGAGCCGCCCGTATGCAATCCTTGTGGGTGCGGTAGCCAGGATGGTGATGATACCAATCCTCCTTCTGATCCGACACCAGGTTCTCCTGATGATGAATGTAGCGGCGTCGTAAGTTCTTCCGGTGGTGCAACATCTCCTGACACAACCGCTCTTATGCTTGCGGATGAATCTGCTGTATCTGTAGCTGCTGTAACCCAGCCCACTACCATGCGCTATAATTCTGTATGGGCGTGGAAAGCACAGTTGCAGGATGGCGTATTGACGATTCGTCCTACTTCCGGTCGTCGTATGCGATTTGCCATTTTGGATAATTCTTCAGTCGCTCTGCCTGTTTTGCTGACTCAGCACCATAATGTGCGAGTGGAACTGCAGAACGCAGATTTGACTCCTTGCACCTCGGGCACGCCTGCGTTCTGGACCTTGACTGAAGCAAATGGGCGACGCGTACGTTTTGAAACAACGAATGGTACGGTTGCAGCTGTAGTTGCATCTTCCGGCAAGGTAACGACTGCCGCCGAACATGCAGCTCAGGTACAGGAGCGTTTTGATGTTGCGGGTAATATGGTATCTTGTTATTCGCCGACACAGGGGCTTATGCTCTCTTCGGTTGATGAAAATGGTGCCACAGTACTGTCATGGTTTGATCCTGCCAATGTAACGGTAGACGAAAACGGCAATTATGTCACCACGGGAGAGCCATACAAGACTTCTATTCACCTGACTGCGGTAGTGAACGGAGTGGAAACCACAACCGTCACCCGACAGCAGGCTGGCCTGCCAGCCCACACTGTAACCCGTGTTGTTGATGGCAACACCGTAACTGTGACTAAGGGTACTGGTGAAGATGCCATTATTCGTACTTGGGTCACTACTTATCCAGAAGTTGGTATGACCCAGCGAGTAGAAACCGTACGAAAGGGCTCAATGGATGCAACTCCCGCCTCTTGCTCCTGTCTGGTTCGTAAACTTACCGAGGGCGGTTGGCTCACCATCAGCGAAACCGAGGGTTATGGTACTGATTTGGCTCGCACTACGACCTACGATTACAACAACAAGTTCCATATCTCCCGCATCAATCGCCCTGATGGTGGTTATACGGAGTATGAATACGATTCGGACGGTCGCGTGACTAAGGAAACAACTCCTTGGGGTAATGGAGGTAAGAAGCGTACTCGATATGTGTACAATGCTAATTCTGCCCGCTTCTACGATAATCGCCCAGTCAAGATTTATACCGATTATCAGGAGACAAACTCCAGTAGCTGGCTCAATATCAAGGTCGTGGATTATATCTATGAGACCACACCCGCAGAAGAACGCACCACATCCCGCACCTACGCAGCTGGCGTAAGTCATCAGCAGGTCACGATTGAGGAACGCTATGGCGAAGCTCCTGAGTACTCTTATGCTGCGGGTAAGCCCAAGTTCAGCCAGGCTGTCAATGGTGTCCAGACAGTTCATGAGTATGAGGCAACCACTCTGCATGATGCTATCCATAAGCACACCGTCATCACCAAAGCTAATGGAGAATTGGTGGCAGCTCAGAGCCGAAAGACGGAAGAGTTTATTGCCGCCGATGATACTATCACCTTTGAACAGGAAAGTATCTGGGATGGTGAAAATTGGCTGCTTCTTTCTACTACAGCATTTGAGTATGATGAACAGAAGCGTGTAGTCAGAACGACTCGCGGTAATGGCCGCAGTTCCTCCATCTCCTGGATGTGTTGCGGTAAGCTTTCCGAAACGGATGAGGATGGAATCACGACCTCCTATGGTTATAACTCTGCCCATCAGCTGGTAGAAGTAATCCGCTCCGAAGTAAAAGACAGCGATGTTGTTGTAACCCCGGAAGCAATTACAACCTACACGTATGATGCAGCAGGACGTACGCTTACCTCTCGCCGTGATATTGGTGCTATGACAACCACGGAATCTATCGCCTACGATGCGCTCGGTCGTGTTATTAGCCAGACGGATATCCTCGGCCGAGTTACCACCACTCATTATAGCGAAGATGAGCTTACCTCTACAGAAACCTCTCCTGCTGGAGCTACGACTATCACCCAGAGAAACCTTGATGGTTCCACCGCTCGTATCTATGGTACCGCTCAGCGAGAAGTACAGTACAGTTATACTCGCAACGGCAACAATCTGGTCACGACAACGGCTCTGGCAGATGGCTCGATTCTCGCTCAGAATTCCACGAATGGCTTCGGGCAGGAAATCGTGACCGCCACCCCCAACACCCTTGGCGGCTTCATTTATGCTCACTCCGAGTTCAATTCCCGCGGCCAGATGGTGAAGTCCTGGAGCGATACTGGTGCCGATACAGAATCTACCGCTCCCACGCTGTATGAGTACGATGTCATGGGAAATGTCATCCGCGAGACACTGGCCTTGGCAGAGGAGCCGTCGGCGGAAAATTCTCCCGTCACGGAATATGCCTACGGCGCGGAAAGCACGGAGGAGGGGATTTTCAGCCTCACCACCACGACCCGCTACAACGCTGCCGGGCAGCCGCTCATCAGCACGCAGAAGCGGCTTGTCTCGCAGCTGAGCCCCACGCTGGAAAGCAAAGTGATTTCTGTTAGCGAACGCGGCTTGACTTCCTCACAATGGAGCGTCTATAATACAGATACGAAGCGTATCCGGTACAGCAGCGTCCCTACATCTGACATCACCGCCGAAGCGGTGACGGTGGGAGGCTTTGCGGTTTCGCAGAAAGATACTTCTGGTATTGAGATCACCGCCACCCGCCGCTACACCGCTACGGGCATGGAACTGGCGCATACCGATGGCCGCGGCAATACGACCACGACCGTGACGGATATCGCCGGTCGCGCCACCTGCGTGACCGATGCTGCGGGGAATGTAACCTCTACGGCCTACTGCCCCTGCTGCGACCAGCCCGCTACGGTGACGGACGCAATGGGGAATGTGGCCCATTACCGCTATGATATCCGCGGCCGCAAGGTGGCCGAATGGGGTACGAGCATTCTGCCTGCATGCTTCGGTTACGATGAGGCGGACAACATGGCCAGGCTCACCACCTACCGCAACCCGGCAGGAGATATCACCACCGACCCGTCTGGTATGCAGGGTGACGTTACCACCTGGGTTTACGACCCCGCCACCGGGCTGGAACTCCGCAAAACCTACGCCGACAACAGCAGCGTGGTGAAAACCTACGATGCCTACAATCGCCTGGAGACAGAGACTACTGCCCGCGGAAAGGTCAAGACGCACAGCTACGAAACAACTCGCGGGCTGCTGCTTGGTACTGCCTATTCGGACTCTACCACCCCGCGCAGTTATGCCTACAACCACCTCGGCCAGCTCATGCAGGTGACCGATGCTGCAGGAATCCGCACCATCGGCTACAACGCCTACGGTGAACAGGAGACGGATTCCCTGCTGGCAGGCGGCAAGACCCACCTCATCACCGAGACGCGCGATGCGCTGGGGCGCTCCTCCGGCTACACCTATGCCAAGGACGGTGCCACCCAGCAAACCGTCACCACTGGCTACGGTGCAGACGGGCGTATTGCTACGGCGGGCTTCCTGCACGGCGGTGCCGCAAAGCAGTTCAGCTACGAGTATCTGCCTGGCGCGAACCTGTTGCAGAAGCTCACACTGCCCAGCAACATGACGCTCACGCAGGAATATGAGCCGAAGCGCGATCTGCTCACCAGTATGCTCTACAAGCGCAGCAATACCGGCATTGCCCACCGCAGCTACGCCTACGATGCGCTTGGACGCCCGCTCACCCGCACCACCTCGCGCGACAACGACACGGTGACAGATACTTTCGGTTACAACACCCGCAGCGAGTTGACCAGTGCCCAGGTGAACAACGCCGCCTATGCCTACGATTACGACAATATCGGCAACCGCGCCGCCGCTGTCGTAAACAGCTCCGGCGTGGCAAGCCGCACAGATTATCTGACCAATAATCTCAACCAGTACACCATGCTCTCGGTGGATGACCTCACGGACTTCATCCCGGACTACGATGCCGACGGCAACCAGACCCGGGTGAAAACCAGCACTGGCATCTGGGCCATCACCTACGATGCCGAAAACCGCCCCACCGACTTTACCAGGGTAGACAGCAGCGGCAGCACGACCGTCCACTGCGAGTACGACCACATGGGCCGTCGCGCCACGAAGCAAGTTAGCGTCAACGGAGAAATCACGCTGCACCAGCGCTACCTATACCGCGGTTACTTGCAAATCGCCTGTGTTGACCTCACTCGCGCCGCGCACCCTGCGCTCTGGTTCATAACGTGGGATCCGACGCAGCCCGTAGCCACGCGTCCGCTGGCCATTCAGAAAAACGGCACCTGGTACACCTACGGCTGGGACCTGACGAAGAACATCTGCGAAGTCTACGGACAGCACGGCTACATCCGCACCTCCTATGCCTACACACCCTATGGCGAAGTCACGGCAGAAGGGGACATCACCCAGCCTATCCAGTGGTCCAGTGAGTACAACGACACAGAATTAGGCCTCGTCTACTACAACTACCGCCACTACAACCCGTTGGATGCTAGATGGATTGGGCGGGATGTTATACCTGACTATAATCTATATTTATATTCCTCTCATCCTGTAACAAAAATAGATAGACTTGGTTTGTATAAAATCAGCATACAGATATCTAGGATTAAAGCTCCTGACATCGTATATGCTACAGAAGCAGAAATAGCAGAATATGAAAGAAAGGCTAATATTCTTGGCAAAATTGATCATGGCGGTGATGGCGTATTTGCGACAACACATGGTGTTATTGAGCCGTCAAATATGACCGTAACATGTGTGTACAGAGATAAATGTTGGAATCCTAGCTTAATAAAAATACGCCCAAGCATTCTTATTTTAATTAATAAGAAAAAAGTTGCAAAAATATTCCATGGGGCGCCAGCCGGTCTTTCTGAATTTAGAAACATGGAAATGGATTATATTCCTTCTAATGATGGGACAAAAGGTGCAGATCCAGTTAAGACTCTTGAATTTGAAATGGAACATTTTCGAGATCTTAACGCGTGGTTAGGAGGGAAGGGGATTAAAGATTCATTGAAAGGAGAAATAGAATTACTTTTATCTAATCCTGATATTGGAAAATCAAAAAAGAGTTGCGAAATAAAAACAAAAGTTAAATTAATGTTCCTTCTTTATGAAGAATATATTAAAGTGGCGCAATCAAGCCAAGATCGCTATGATAACGGGCCAAACGCACCACATATAGTTGATGGCGATTATCCCGATATTGCAACATGGTTCACAACATATACAAATACATATAATAATTAACAAATTCAATGCCGTGCCACTTGTATGGTGGCACGGCATAAACGTATAATCTAATATGTTCAAAAAAATTATTGCTATTGTTTTGACGGCGGGTGTAGCTTTCGCAGAAGTTGTGTTTAATTATGAGGGATATTGTTATGGTAATGAAATACCTAGAAATTATTATAGCTTAATCACAAGAGAAAGAAATGTAGTCATTCAGAAAAATAAAACATATGCTGTTGTTCGTGTGATGAATAAAAATCAAGATGATATTTATATTTATGACATGAAGTTTGACATTACAAAGGAGGATGAGCGGATTGAAAATTCTGTTTTTGGGAAATTTAATTATTATTGCAAGACTACGGGACACCACATCGTGAAAGCTTTAGAAAGTTATCGGATTTTTGTTCCTATACCAGAATCAATGTACCATAGAAGTGGAAAAATAGTAGTAGACATATCATGCTGCGGAAACTCGAATAGGGAGTATATGGATATCTGTATTGATTCTCTCTTAAGCAGGAGATGTAGCTTAAAATTGTCTACGCCTAGTTACGGGGGCCTCGAAGCTTCAATTCGATTATCTTCAGATAATCAATACGAATTGAAATTAAGTGCTGTTGATGCTCATCCCACATATTTTATGTATCACAGGCGACTTGAGACCCCTATGGCGATTCTGTGTTCGGATAAAGGAAAAAATAATTGTAAGGTTGGTTGGTTTGGCTACGATGATTTTTGCAAAGATTATGTAGTTAAGGCTGTGCTGCTGCCCGGTGATAGCATAATTTCTACTGCGTACGTTTTTACTCAAGATGTTTGGTTGGAGGGGGATGATGCGGCGTGTGAGAATAGCCAAAATACAGTTTTGATTCGATGCGAAGACGTAGATATAATAGCACAAGATTACGGCATGCTTGGGTGTGAGGAAATTAAGGATGATGCTTTGAGCGAGGTCATGGAGTTAGAGGAACTATTAATAAATCAAGAAACCGGAAACATGAAGCCAGTAGACGCTGGTTGTCATAAAGATGAATAGGCTCGTATGCTATTTCTGCCCTTTATCCTAAACCACCTCGGCCAGCTCACGCAGGTGACCGATGCCGCAGGAATCCGCACCATCGGCTACAACGCCACGGTGACAGATACCTTCGGGTACAACACCCGCAGCGAGCTGACCAGTGCCCAGGTGAACAACGCCGCCTATGCCTACGATTACGACAATATCGGCAACCGCGCCGCCGCTGTCGTAGACAGCTCCGGCATGGCAAGCCG
>JAFZGH010000297.1 GCA_017555465.1 Akkermansia sp.
CTGGGAAATCGCAATTCTACAACGTTCCCGGTCGTGCTCGCCCATTGATAAATTCTTTTCTTTATTTTCGGTCAGGGCCAATACAGCCTGAGCAATCGCTTCGGCATCGTCAGAAGACACGACATACCCCGACTTCTCATGGCAGATATATTGTTTTGCTCCACATTCGGTTGTAACGACAACAGGCAGACCCATGACCCGTGATTCCTTAACAATGTTAGGACATGTATCTGCCAAACTGGGATGAATTAATGCCCAACAGGATGAAAGCAGTTTCGTCATTTCTGTGTGAGGCACAAAACCGAGAGGAATAATATTATGAGGAAGATTATTATAATCTCCCGGTTTAACGCCTGCCATATATAACTTAACATGGCCTAGTTCTGGCTTTGAAAACGCCTCAATAGCGCATTTTACGTTTTTGACAGGTGTGTTACTACCTGCAATAACGCAAAACGGTTCCGCAGAGAGCGCTCGTTCCTGGTGATAAAAATAATCAGCAATAGCATATTCCCAGCATCGAACGGAGGCGTTGGGATTCAATTCCTTCACCCTTTCTTTCCCCCATTCTGATTCCACGGTTATATGCGAAAACCGGCGAAGCGTTATTTCTTCGTATAAACGGCCTTGTCTCTGCTCAAACCTGGCTATATTTGCCCGCTGAGCATATGCAATCAATAAGCCCTGAATCGATAAAATCTTTTTTCCAGAATATCGACTCGCTGCAAGTCCATAACAATCTTCTGTACCCCAGGCATGTACAATATCTGGGCTGATTTTCTTTAATTCGTTATGAATTTGCCATCTATCAAATGCATATCTTGTCCACAGACCTATGGTCATGCGGGCTTTTGGCAGAATATGGAATGTTTGTCCCTGCAGGTCTTTAGTATATGGTGTTTTGGTTGCTTTATCCAGAGTAATCCAGTGTATATCATACTTATTCTGCAATCGCAATATCTTATGCAAAACGATTAACCACACGCAGTGATATCCGGAAGGCTCTTTGGATTCGCTTTCTATGAAAGAAATCGGGAACCTGCATAAAATAGCTATTTTAGGACGGTTTGCTACACTCATAATTTTTGGATAAAACAAGAAAGCCAGCCACTAAGGAAAACAATAGTGGCTGGCTGACGAGTGAAAAATGATTAATGATTTACGCGGGCGAACTGCTTGAGGCGCAGGCCGTTGAGGTGGATGAAGCCGCTGGCGTCGTCCTGGTTGTAGTCCTCCTCGGTGTAGTCAGCTTCCATGGTGGCCATAGCGTAGCTGTAGAGGCTGTTCGGGCTGCGGCGACCGGCGTACATCACGTTGCCCTTGTAGAGCTTGAGACGCACTTCACCATTGACGGTTTCCTGGGTCTTGGTCACGAGAGCCTGTATAGCCTCGCGCTCGGGGGCGAACCAGAAGCCATTGTATACCATGGCGGCATAGTCCGGGATGAGGGAGTCACGCACCTTCTGGGCTTCGCGATCCATGGTGATGGTTTCGATATCGCGGTGGGCTGCCAGCAGAATGGTGCCGCCGGGGGTCTCGTAGATACCGCGGCTCTTCATACCGACGAAGCGGTTTTCGATGATGTCGACGCGACCAATGCCGTGCTTGCCGCCAAGATAGTTGAGCACGAGCATGATGCCCAGCGGGTCAAGCAGGGTGTAGCCGTCTTTTTCACCAATGGCGGTAGTGCCCACCTGTGCCATGATATCGGCAAGCCCCTCGGTCTGCAGACCGATGATGTTGCCCTTCTCAAAGAGGCACTGCAGGTACTGGGGAGTATCGGGAGCATCCTCGGGAGCGGTGGAGAGCACATACATGCCGCGGTCTTCCTCCTTGGTGGCATCGTACCAGGTATCTTCGAGGATGCCGGCTTCGTAGGAGATGTGCAGGAGGTTGCGGTCCATGGAGTAGGGCTTCTTCATGCTCTGGCGAATCGGAATGCCGTGTTCCTCGGCGTACTTAATCATCTCTGCACGACCGGGGAACTGGTCACGCCATTCCTTCATGCGCCAGGGGGCAATTACCTTCAGCTGGGGAGCCAGCGCGTTGATGGAAAGCTCGAAACGCACCTGGTCGTTGCCCTTGCCGGTAGCACCGTGGGCAATGGCATCGGCACCTTCAGCGATGGCGACATCCACCATGGCCTTGGAGATGCAGGGACGGGCAATAGAGGTACCCAGCAGGTAACGGCCTTCGTACACGGCGTTGGCCTGGAACATGGGGAAAATATAGTTGGCGGCAAAATCGGCCTTCAGGTCGCCGATAATGCACTTGGATGCGCCCGTGGCAAGGGCTTTTTCAATAACGCCATCGAGCTCTTCTGCCTGGCCTACGTCTGCACAGTAGGCAATGATTTCAGCATTATACTTCTCCTTGAGCCACACCAGAAGCACGGATGTGTCAAGGCCACCAGAGTATGCAAGAACGATTTTCATTTCTCTTCTCAGTGCGCAGTGGTTAGATCAACGCACGCGGGCATTATATACCCGCGTGTAGCGTGATGAAAGCAAAATGTGCAGCATTGACACAGAATGCCAGTTATTTACCCCGGGAAATGCGCCGAAGTCCCCAACCAGCCAGTAAAACGGGCATCAGTCCCATGATGAAGAGGTAAACCGCGTTGCGAGCCACCGTTGAGATGGAATTCTCGTCTGTATCATGGTCAAGTGTGGCAAAGGGTCTTGCCTGGCGTGGTGAAAGGAAGAATCCGCGATACTCATTGGTGCGAGCATCTTTTCGAGCGGTTTTCACGCCTTCAGTCATTGCTGTAAGCTTGCGGTTGGAGAAATAGAATTCCGCCGGCTGATCGAGAGGCGATGATGCCCTTTCTTCCTGTTCAATGATGACTTTTTCCAGGAAATCCTCATCATGTTTATCAGCGGCTTTGCCGACACGACGAAGGATTTCCTTTGCCTCATGCACATTCTTTGCCATGCCGTTAAAGACAAGAGCTGCGCGCTGGATGAATCGCAATTCTTCCAGAGAATTGCTCTTTTTGTATTGTTCGCGCAGTTCGTTGATACGGGCAGTGTGGTATTCCCAGAGATTATCAGTAGTCTGCACCACAAAAAGCATTTCAAATGCGTAGCGCAGAGGACAGAATTCCGCGATTAATGGAACGGGTTTGCTGCTGATATCGTGCGTAATTTCATCCTGATAGGCAACACGGTGACGCAGGTTGGAAAGGCGTTTATCAATGGCAGCAGGAATCACCCCCTCCGGCACATGGGGGCTGAATTCATTCATTTCCTCAAAGCGCACCATGGCACCAGCCAGCAGAATCTGAGGTACAAGCAGAAGAGGGACAATATTGAGAGCTGTTCGTTCCGAGCGGACAAATGCGGACACCATGAGCGAAAGCGCTATTCCGACAAATGCCGTGAGCAGCATGACGCTGAAATGCTCCCAGAACATGTAGTGAATCCCCAGTATGGCATTTCCCACCAGGAGGTAAAGCGCGCATTGCAGGCCGGCAATACTGGTAAGCACAAGAACCTTGGCTGTCAGATACCCTCCGGTGAACAATTTGTAGTTGCTTTCCCGGCGCAGCAGCGGGCGGTCTCGCAGGATTTCGCACGCTGCGTCAGTCAACCCGAAGAACATGGCCAATACCAGTGAAAGGAACAGGTATTCCGTAATGTGGAGTGACTTATAGAAGGTGTATGGTGTTTCGCTGGCTGCGCGCAGCGTGCCGGCAATGAGTGCTGCTAATACCGGTCCTTCCAGCAGCACTGCGTATAACCCCATGCGACTGCGGACACGCGCCAGCAGAGTGCGGGTTACCCAGAGTTTAAACAAGCGGATGAGCTCCTGTGGCGTGCGTGGCCGCGCAGAGGGGATGCGGCGCAGTGATTCATCCGGTGTATCCTGTATATCCTGGTTTCTGGATGCGTATGAATACTTTTCGAAACGCTCCTGCCACAGATTGGGATTATCGTGCAGGCGGTTGCCCATGCGGCGGAACGGGGCATCCAGTACCTCAAATACGTAATCAGCACCGCCAGCCGCAATGGCTTCCCGAGGAATCCTTAGACGCATTTCCTGAGCCGCATTGCGGAAATAACTGACCATATCCTCAGGACTGCCCCAGAAGGCCATCTGGCCATGGGTATCAAGTACCATGACCTTCTTGAAACGGTTGAGCAGTACCTGCGCCGGGCGGTGCAGGGTGCAGATAAGAATGCGCCCGTGTGAGATGTTTTCCAGCGTTTCAATGACGCGTTCTGCATCGCCGGAGGAGAGCCCGCTTATGGGTTCATCGATGAGGAATACTTCCGATGTGCCGGTGAGGTCGAGCCCCAGGTTCAGACGGGTGCGTTCGCCATCAGAAATGGTACGCTCACCAGCTCGGCCTACGTGGCGGTCTGCAAGGTGACCGAGACCAACAAAGTTCAGAACAGTAGATACACGCCGCATGCGGTCAATGTGCCCCAACCGCGGCCGGCGGGCAACAGAGGCCTGGTACACATGTTCGCCTACGGTCATGGCTTCATCCAGAATGTCCTCACGTGGTATGAAGGCAATATGGCGGCGGAGGTTCGAAGAGGCAGTAGTCAGCCTTTCCCTGTTATAGAAAATGCTGCCGAAGGAGGGCTCCAGATGCCCCGCCAGCATGGAAAGCAGCGTACTCTTACCTGAACCACTGGGGCCGAGAATACAGGCCATTTCGCCGCGTTTCAGAGTAAAGTCGATATTGTCCACCACGCGGCCGGCACGCACAAAATCGCGAGTGAGCCCACGTACGGTCAGAGAGCTGATGAGATTGGTCTCTTCCTCTAATACCCCGGCGGAGAAGCGGCAGCGCAGGAATTGTACGGCGCTCAGGGCAATCAGATCTCCATCTTTCAACGGAGTATCACCTTTCACTGGAATATCATTCACCGTGACAGAGTGAGAATTGGATTCCAGCACCCGCACAGTGCCCGTATTGCTTGCGCGGGAATAGTTTACCTCCAGTACAACACCAGGAGCCAAGCCCAGCGTCAATTTCAGAACATCCGGGCGAGTCAGGTAAGGAAGATTGGTAACCAGTACTGTGCGGTCTGCCGGGTCGAGCTGGAAGCTGTTGCCCACCGTATCAGTATCGGCAAGGTCCACAAAAGTGAAAGGCCCTTGTCCCTGAATATGAAATGGCGTGAAATAGGAAACTGAAACTGGTTTTCCCGTGAGAAGTGCTTGTCCGTTAATCAGGAAATCTGCCTCCTGACGGAGCACTTCAATCTCGACCTGCAGGCTCAGTTTGACACGAGCCACAGCGTTGCGGGGGCGCTGGCGGCTCATGGATAAGCGGTCCCCTTCCAGCGATAAATAATTGACCAGCTTGACGCCTGTATAACGTGATTGCAGCAGTGTGACAATGGTCTGGTAGCTGAAATAGCACGATGAGAGCTCTACCGTTTGTCTCTGTCCGAGAGGGAGAACACCACCTTTGCCCAGAGTCTGCCCACGGACAGAAATGGTTGTGTCGGAATCATTAACGATGAGCAGGAAGTTCACGCATCGGATAGCCCGGAAGACTACATGGGCATCTTCCTCCGGCAACAGAACCGTGTTGGTGTCCGGAGTCGCAGAAAAGGTGATACTTTCCAACGGACGCGGGGCGGTGGCACCGGGTGTCCGCATCAGGTCATCCAGCATTGAAGCCACACCGGGCAAGTTAAGGCCGAAGGTTACTTCTTCAAATAAAGTGGGGGAAGTCAGGTCTCCGCCGATGCGTAGAAGCAGGGCATACACCTCCAATGCCAGGGAAATGCGTTCTTCTTCTGTGCGACCGGCGGCTGCCAGCGCCAGGGTAGCGGGCAGGGGATAAGCCGCTTCATAGGCGGTCTGGAATCGCTCTGCCAGCCAGATATGTTCCACGTTCGGGAAGTCGTGGCGCAGAATCTCCATGGCGGTGTCGAGCTTATCAACCCCGATATCCACCACCTGGCACATGATGGAGGCAAACAAATCAGCAATGGTACCTGCGTGGGCGCGGCGGTTTTCATCTTTAGCCGCAAGGCGGTGCGGCACTTTATTCAACCACGAGGCCAATGTGCTGCGTCCGCGCAGAATTCGGCGGCGGCCGGAACGTATCAGGTAACTGAAATATTTTCTGATGCGCAGAAGGGTCATGCCAGGTCTTCTCTTGTTTTGCCGAATCCCGGGCAGCGTTGCTCCCAACCGGGAAAGTTCCACTTATGAGGAAAGTCCCGGCATTGCTGGGGTTTTACAGGCTGAATGCGGCAGGTGTTGTCAGGCTGAAGCATAATACAGGCTCCATCCGGGGCATCGATGAGGGAAAGTCCCCGGCGATTGCGCTGCAGGTGGCACAGTTCGTTGATGAAAGTGACTTCATCCATGCCCAGATATGCGGCAATAGCTGTAATATCTTCATCGGTGAGGCAGACATTACCCTCCCAGCGGCAGCAGGCGCCGCAGCGCTGGCAGCAGTGGGTGATTCCGGAATCTGCAGGCTCGCTGGTCATATTTCCCACGGTTTGCGTGTTGCTTTGGTAATGTGCGGAGGCCGCACGTAAATAGGTTCTGCTGGTTTTGATGCTGCTGCGGCACGTTCGGTTTCTGACATGTTCAGCCATGTGCGTACCAAACCTTCAGCTTCGGGCCGCAATCCTTCTTTTGCCGCAGCGGGTACGACACCAGAAGCTTCCACACTGTACAAAGGGGCTTTTAATGCAGCAAGTTCTTCAGGTGAAAGCACATCAATCGCACCATCGGGACGGCGTACAGTCCAGCCGCCACGGCGGGCATCAGCCACCACGCAGGCTTCACCCCCGGCCAATTGCGCCCATGATTCAACGGCGACAAGCCGTGCATTAGTCACCGTGGCAATACCCACACCTGCAGCCAGGGCTACGCGCACGCCGCCATAGCTGCCGGGGCCAGCGCCTACCAGCACATAATCCAGGCTGCAGTCAGCAGGCAGGGCGTTGAGCGCCTGTTGCAAGGCAGGGAAGAGATGCGCATCATGGTTGCGTTCGGCATGCCAGCTGGTGGTGAAAAGGATATGTTCATCCTCCGCCAGACACAGCGAGGCTGCAGAGACTGATGTTTCTATGGCCAGCAGAATCATGCTTTCGTGAGTTGTGCCGTGGTCCATTTGCCACGGGAAATGGATTTCTGGACCTTAAGGCCAGCGGATTCTGCTGCCTCCAGAGTTTCTTCTGCCTGGGTATTCAGAATGCCGGAAATGATGAGGATACCGTCATCTTTCATGGCTGTTATCAGGCGAGGGAAAGCTTTTTGCAGCACGGTGGAGAACAAGTTTGCCAGCACCACATCGGCCTGCTGACCGGGAGCAGGCGTCCATTCAAACACATCGGCCTGGAATAAGTCCAGATTCTTAACACCTCCGTTGCGCTCAATGTTGCGCGCCGCTACTTCCACTGCCACCGGGTCATAATCGAAACTAATGGCGTGCGCAGCCCCCAGGCGTAAGCCGGCCAGTGCCAGAACACCTGTACCGCAACCTATGTCCGACAGAGTCCAGCTGCCGGGTTTCAGATGGCGTACGTGGTCGCACAGCATGCGCAGGCAGGTGGAAGTTGTAGCGTGATTCCCTGTGCCGAAAGCGCGTTCTGCCGGAAATGTAAGGATAATGCGCCGCGGATATTTAGCCTGCAGCTCAGCCAGCACCTCAGCATCGGCAGAAGCGGATATGACAATCTTATCACGAATGATGAGCGGGGGGGTGTTTTCCGGTGCAGTTGCCGCCACCCAGTCAACGGTGGCTAACTCTTCCACTGTGCCACCATAACAGGCCTGAAGAACCAGGGCTTCCTCTGCATTTTCGGTGTAAACATCTATGGAAAGACGACTTGCCTGAAAACCTGCAGAAATAACTGCGCCTGCAACGTTTTCAAGCCGTTGCTGCCACTCTGTTTCCTGCTCTGCAGGTGCTGTTTTATGCCATTGCCACATATGATTGAGCGTTTGTGAGGGTGTTACATATCCAGAAAATCGCCAGCCAGAGACTGCGCATCTTCAAAAGGAATAATGAAGAGTTGTCCGGTTTCCACGATGCGGCCGTAGAAGAACGGGCGTTCGGAATCATAAGCTGCGGGCGCGATTTCAATCGTCCGGGTTTCCTTGTGCGTCTTACGTTCCATGGTGGCCAGACTACGCAGGATATCAGCATCATCGCCCTGTTCCTGCAACATGTCCTCTGGCGTATCGACAAGATGAGAAGAACGGTCTTCCTGCTCAATCACTGTGTTTTCAGCATCAGAATAATCGGTAATTTCCAGATCCAGTTTTACTCTGAATGCCGGCTGCTGCAGGGTTTTCAACGCTTCTTCATCCGCAGAATCAAGCCATTGGGCTGCTTTCATGTCCTGCAAGCGGCGCAGGTAATAGGTTGTTCTGTGCGGGTTGATGCGGGGTGTGACATCCTCGCCTTTCAAGGTTCCGCTCCACGTTTCTCCCAGGTATTCATAGTGAAGCACCAGGGGAGCTTGCTGGAAGTCAAGGGTCAGGGTACGCACGGCGGATAACGGGAATGCCAGCAGATTCCGGTCTTTCCACTTTTCTGCGCGCAGTGAAAGCATGCGTGTAAACTTGGTGCTCAGGCGCGCAATGGAACTGGTCCCCATTTCTGTGCCGAACCATGCGTGTTTCCCGCTACGCGGATCTGTAAAGCGGCGCAGAAGGAATGTGCGAGGAGAACGGTCTTTCACCATGGGTAAATCATGTCCGAACAGTGTCGCACGGAGCATGCAGGGACGCGGTTGAATGGAAAGAATATAATCTGGTGCGTGCAGCCCGTATTCTTTCAGAAGTGGGGTCATGTCTTCTCCCGGCGCGGCATCAGCCACAATCTCTTCCACGGGGATGTTGGCAAGACCTTTCAGGAAACGGGTGACGCCGGCGGAATCAGCTTTGCTGTACTTGGTATCAGCGGTGGCAAACATCCAGGTATCTTCCACCTTGCTTTCATCATCTCCCGGAATCAGCAGAGCCCGAATACCAGCGCGTCCACGGGTTGCCCGAAGCGAGAAACGAGAAATATCCTTATCATCAATATCAGCAAACTTCATGGAACGCAGAGAATCCAGATTCTTCGGAAGTTCAGAAACGCTGACCCGCTGCTGGTTCATACGCACCTGTGCCATTGCTTTCTTCGGCAGCACAGGAAGTTCGCATACGGATTTGATAAGACGAGCATAACTACCTTTATGCTGAGCCCCTGGTTCTGCCAACAGCGTGAATACTACCGGGCGGTCATTTACTACAGCATGGCAATATTTCTGATCTTGACCGTCTTGACTGAAGGATTCATAAAAGCGGATTTCCTGCTTCTTTTCTCCCCAGTCACCTTCCAGAGTAATAGTGCAGACCGGTTTTTCCGGCAAGGTGACTTCAATGGAATCCTCAACACGCAGGGCTTTCAGATTTAACAAATTGAGCAGAAGTTTCTGAACATTGTCTTCATCTGCACCGGTGATAATCGGCAATGCGATATTCCAGGGGGATTCAGCACTGATGCGACCGATTTTTAATTCATTGCCTGCGTTATTGATGGTAATTTTGCGGACCTGAGCCACATCGAACTGCATGGGCGATGGATCACGCAAAGCTTCCAGGCCATCCTTGAACAGGTGCTGAATATTGCCGCTTACCACGTGAATACGCTTGTCTCTGCCGTAGAAACTGGTGCGCAGATAAGATGTAGGAAGCAGTGTTTCACCATCACCTGCATCTGCCAGCCAGGGAGAGGAACTGCCCAGTGTGTAGCGTGCCACGGTCGTAAGTCCATCCGCCCCATCCGGTTTTTTGAGAACAATGGTATGAGGTGCAGTTTCAACACCGAACTCACGCATGTTACCGCGTGTGATATTGTTGAGGGGCAGGGTATCAACTAATCGGGCGTTCGCAGTAAAGGTAAAGATTGCCTGAACGGCAGAAGGTGACAGTTTGTCTTTGAATGGCCGGATAATCCACCATGTCCCGTTTTCATCCTTAGCACATACGATTTCGTCGTGCAGGTCTTTAATGCGCATCCAGCATACATCGTTGAGTTCACCGGAATTTTTCAGGGCAAACAAAGGCATGCCAGGTTCAAAGCGATACCAGCCTGTAATGCGAGCCAGATTGCCGTCTATGGCCAGAAAGGCAGACAGCGTGATTGCGCCTGCTGCAAGCAGCGAGAGAAAAATGGTGGGCAATATTCTCATTTTAGTGGCGGCGCGTGTTCCAGATGAAAATGGCAATGAGGAAAGCAAAGAACGGCATGATGAGCAGCGTTATATTCTCCAGTGCGCTGCGAGTGTGCCGATCCAGGTCAATCTTCATGGTGAGGTCCTGATTGGCACTCTTGCCACCGTATTCCGGACGGCTGCTCATCCAGGCCCACAGAGTGTGCATGTAATCGCGCTGTTCGGTCTTGGCATTTTCCTGCGAAAGCATGGTAGTATTGCCGAGTACCAGCATAGTGGAAAGATTGTTCGGGTCGCGGGGATTACCTCTTGTTACGGCAGCACCAAGGCACAGAGGACCTGCCCGGTCTTCAGCCGGTGTGTAGACCGGCTCCAGATCCCGACGCGTTTCTCCATAGTAGGCGTCAGATGACATGAGCAGGGGGAATGTGGTCAGTTTACGCAGAGCTGCGGCATTTTCATCTCCATGTTCCAGCGTGAGGGACATGCACTGGCCCTCTACCAGGGTTGTTCCGTTCCAGAACGGTTTGGTGCAATTCAGACCTTTGGGGAATACGGCACTTATGTCGTAATAGGCGCGTTTGCGGTCGCGCAGAAGCACGCGGTCGCTGTTGGGCCGCACCCCTTGTTCACGCAAGAAGCGGTAGAGCCGGGGCAGTTTGCTTTCAATCGTGGGATCCAGCGCCACGAAGAAAGCATTGCGTCCCGGACGTTCCCAGAATTCCCGCAGCGCTCCCATTTCCTTATCCGTGAAATCGCTCTGCGGGGATACAATGATGAGGCCCTCTGCATTATCCGGCAGCTTTTCCGTGTTGGCAATATCCAGCCAGGAAAGCTGGATATTGAGGGCGTTGGTAATGGAACCGATGGATTCCAGCAAAGTCTGATCATCACGGGAAACACCGCCTTTGCCTTCCACGACATACATGTGGCGCATTTCGCCTTCCACGGCTTCAGTTACAGCACCGCAGACAACTTCATCCATCATGAGCGCAACCGCGCGGCGGCTCTCATCTGGCAGAGTTTCATATTTGATGAATGAGGTGCCGGGGCGAATGCGTACAAACTGGCGGTCGCTGTGGCGTTCTTCAAATGTCTTGATGGGGGAATTCGGGTCTTTTCTGGCATCGACGATGCACAGGTCCTGCTTGAATTCAACGCCGTAAATCTGGGAAATCTCGCGGGCGCGATTCGGCTGGCGTACCGGGTCAAAACGCTCTACTTCAATTTTACCTTTACCAATCCGTTCGTATTCCTCAAGCAGGGAATACATGCGGTTGTAATTTGGGGTGGAGCGTTTGAACGCAAAGATAATGCGGACAGGAGTTTCCCTTTTCTGAATGCGCTCACTGCTCAGCACATTGATGGTGCGGTCAGAAATCGTATAACGCTGGTCCTGTGAAAGGTCGCGGCGTGCATACTCATGGCAGCCGATATAATTGCAGGCAATCACAATAACTGCCAGCAGGAACAGGTTAATCCACGCCAGAGGATTGTATTTTGCCTTTCGTGCTTCGGGATGCCCGGTGTAAGTATTCTTGCTCATAGTTGAGAAAAAAGTGCGTTTTAAATGTGGTATCAGCGATGCCAGCGGCGATAGTCAACAATCCGCTTGGTAAGAGCCAGCATCAGCGTGGCTAGGGTCAGGTACAGCACGACAGGCCGCGTATCAATAAGCCCGCGGCTGAAGGAGCTGATCTGTTCCGAAATAGACATGTAGTGAAATGCCGGAGCAGCCGGGAACTCTCCCCACAGTTCCGGGACACGGCCCATAAAGTAGTAAATGATGATGGAACAGGTGCATACGATGCCCGCAATAATCTGGCTGCGAGTCAGTGAGGAGCAAAGAATGCCCAGGGAGATGAAAAATGTACCCGATATAAAGAGAATACTGATAGGGCCGAACCAGTCTGCCGGCGTATAATTGATGCGCCCCTCAGGCATGACATCATAGCGCACCTGGGTGTAAAGGTTGGCCAGGTCGCTCATAACCGGGTAGAGCAGCATGGGCAACCAGAGAATAATGTAAAAAAGCAGGGAGGCAAAGTACTTACCCAGCACAATCTGCGTAGTTGTAACAGGAGCTGTGAGCAAGCCTTCAAGCGTACCGTGGCTTTCTTCCTCGGCCAGGGAACGCATGGTGACAAGCGGGAATATAAAGATAAAGAAGAACCAGAAGTTCACATTGTCCAGCATGTAGAACATGACGCTCTCGCCAGTGGCCTTGCTCATGGTCTGCAAGGCAGCCTGTAACCAGAACCCCTGCATAGCAATAGCGCATGCCAGTATCACCCAGCCGAAGGGTGTGCACAGGAAACTCTTGAATTCGCGCGCAAAGATGGTGCGCAGCGTGTGCAACCAACTGCGCGTACGGGTAATTTCGTTTTGTTTTTCTTCAGCCATTGCAAATAGGAAAATTAGTCTTTTCTGGTCATTTCCACAAACACGTCTTCAAGACTGGGAATGTGGCGGTAAATGTGGCGCATGGGGAAATGGTGTGCGGCAATGATAGCTGCTGCTTTCTCGCGGGTGTCTGTGCCGGGTTCGGCTCGCACGATTACGTGGTGCCAGCCGCCGGGCAGGGGCTCTTCAACTATCACTTTCTTCACTGGCTCAAAGGCTTCGAGCTCACGCACAACGGTGTCCAGATCTCCCTTGAATTCGATTGAAACGCGGCCTGCTGCTCGCAGATTCCGCGTGAGATTCCCGGGAGTGTCATTCGCTTTAATTTGTCCCTGGTCGATTATAATCACTTTATTACAAATCATTTCCACTTCACTCAGGATATGTGTGGAAAGAATCACCGTATGTTCCTCGGCCAGTGAACGTACCAGCTCGCGTATCTGGCGTATCTGGTTCGGATCCAGGCCGTTTGTCGGTTCGTCCAGAATCAGTAGTGAAGGATTGCCCAGTAGTGCATCTGCAAGGCCAACACGCTGGCGATATCCCTTGGACAGTGTGCTGATAAGGTTCTTGCGCTTCGGCTCAAGCCCGCAGCGGTCGATTACCCAGCCAACCTGCTGGCGCACTGATTTGCCGCAGATTCCTTTGAGCATGGCGCGATACTCCAGGTATTGCATGACCCGCATGTCATCGTACAACGGCACGTTTTCCGGCATGTAGCCCAGGTGACGGCGCGCTTCCAGCGGTTGGTCGATGATGTCGAATCCCGCTATGCTGGCTGTGCCGGCACTCGGCGGAAGATAGCCCGTCAGCATTTTCATGGTTGTAGTCTTGCCGGCGCCATTCGGGCCGAGGAATCCTACTATTTCTCCTTTCTCAATCGAAAATGTCGCATCCTTGACCGCCGTGAAACGCCCAAAGACTTTATGCAGATGCTCAACTGTCACCATACTCATAAGCGCGAAACATTTTAACAGCTTTTCACGCTAATTCAAGCGGATTCTTGTCTGCTGGCAAACACTAGTTGTAGATTACGCATTACGCATATTATGCGTAGTTGTAAATTTGACATTTACTCCCTGTTGGCGAGATTCACTCTTGACTCCCCCCAGTGCCTTGCAGTAGTATGACGACCTATGGTCAAATGCACAATCAATTATGAAGGCGCTTTGCGCTGCTCCCTTCAGCATGGTCCTTCCGGCGCAGCAGCGGCAACAGACGCCCCTGTAGATAACCGAGGTCAAGGAGAATCGTTCTCACCGACCGACATGATGTGCTGCGCAATGGCCGCGTGCATGGAGACGATTATGGGCATTTACGCCGAAGACAACGGACTGGATTTGACAGGAACGGTTATCACCGTTGGTAAAGTCATGAGCGCCAATCCGCGCCGCATTGCCCGCATAGAAACCGAAATCAGCGTTCCTCTGCCTGCCGATAATCCGCACAAGCAGGCGTTGCTCGACTGCGTGCTCGGCAGCCCTGCCATGCGCAGTCTGCATCCCGACATTGAAGTACCCATAACCTGGAACTGGGTTGGCTGAGAGATAAAATGAAACGGCTCAGCTACATCTACTGTACAGCGCCGCTGACTGTGGCGTTAAATACATTGCCAGGCATGCTGGATGCCCATTGGCGTGTTCTTGTTGCCATACTGTTGAGCCTCGGTCTGTGGTCTGCTACTTGGCTGCGTTTCTACACAAACAAGAAACTCCGACCGGAATTTGCTGTTATAGTGATACTCCCTGCTCTCATTTTCAATCTGTTATGTTGCGCAGGGTGTGAATACATAGCAGCAATCCAGACCCCAGGTTGGGAGAACCTGAATTTCTTTCTGTGGCTTGGCGCCCTATTTGTAAGCATTCGGGCGCTTCTTCCTGTTCCTGCAGAATATAAAGGCCGCCTCAGCACCGATTCTGTTTTTATTTTTATGACCATCATCACCAGCGTCTATGGATTCAGCTGCTGGATGAATACGCATTCCACCTTATTTAACATAACACAATAATATTATACCATGAAACGAAATCTCTATCTACTCTCTCTCGGAGTGATTCTCTGCTCTTGTACTGAAAGCGGTGACGTTGTGACGGGGCACGCCCGAATCATCCTGCCGGCAAACGTTTCTTCTATTTATGCACCTGCAACAATGCAAAAACCGACAGTCGTCACGACTCCTGAGACTGTTATTTCCCAGCAGCAGCCTGCAACAACAGAGCCTTCCCCTGCCCCTGTTGTAGAACAGAAACAACCTGTAACCACCACACCAGAACCAGTTGTTGAAGAGAAACCTGCAGTCGTAAATACACCAGAACCGGAAGCTGCACCAGCTCCTGCGGTAGCGCTGGAGCCGGAGGTTGTTGCTCCTGTCACTACTCCGGAACCCAAACCGATTATTGCTCAGAACCAACCCGTTACAACCGAACCATTACCTGCACCTGCAGCAGAAACAACTCCCATTGTCGAACAGAAACAGCCTGTGGTAACAGAGCCGGTACCTGCCGCACCCGCACCCAAGCCTGTAGTGGAACAGAAACAGCCGGTTGTAACAACGCCGACGGTAACAGTTCCTGCTGCTACTCCTGCCCCGCAGCCGACTATGGTAGCGCCGCGTTCCAATCCGGTATCTCAGCAACAGCCTGCAGCAACTGTGCCTCAGAGCGTAAACTGGAACACACCGCAGACTCAGCCGCAGGTTAAACGCACATTCCCCATCATGCCGGGGCAGAACCGCGGCCTTCGCGCTCGCAAAACAAACACCCGTTGGTAAAAAAAAACATGCCTAAACAGCGGCTCGATGTACTGGTGGCACAGCAAGGACTGTGTGATTCACGTGAACAGGCGCAGCGCCTCATCCTCGCGGGTGAGGTCAGCGTCAAGGGACAGGTTATCACAAAACCCGGCACTAAGGTGGATGATACCCTGCCCATCACCGTGAAGAATAAGCCCCGGTACGTCAGCCGCGGAGGCCTTAAACTTGAGGGGGCACTCAATGCCTTTCCGGTCAAGGCAGAAGGAAAAGTCTGCCTTGACATCGGTTCCTCCACTGGTGGTTTTACAGACTGCCTGCTGCAGAATGGCGCTATCCGCGTCCATGCAGTGGATGTAGGCACCAATCAGCTGGTGTGGAAACTCCGCAATGACCCCCGCGTGGTGGTCAAGGAGCAATTCAACGCCCGTTACATGACACCGGCTGACCTGGGCGAGAAAGTGCAGCTCATCGTGAGCGATGTCTCATTCATCTCCCTAACCAAGATACTGCCAGCCGCTTACGATTGTCTGGAAGACGGCGGTGATCTGCTCGTGCTCATCAAGCCCCAGTTTGAGCTGCAGCCGGAAGATATCGGCCCTGGAGGCATTGTGCGTGACCCCACCCTGCACCAGCGCGCGGTGGACAAGATTCATGACTTTGTCGTGAATGAACTGCACCGCGAATGGTGTGGAGTGGCAGATTCTCCCATCACGGGCATGGAGGGAAACAAGGAATTTCTCGCCTGGCTGCGCTAATTGGAAAGCGCAGCCGAATCAAAATCCACAAGTGCACGCAGCGGTGCATGTTTCGAAGCAAGCAGCTGCGGATCTGCTTGAAGGACAGCCTCCGCTTCCCTGTTAGCGCGGTGAATCAACCGCATATCGGCCAGCCACTCCGGGAACTCTACCGTTCCCATACCGCTCTGCGCAGTGCCCGATATATCCCCTGGCCCACGCAGGCGGAAATCTTCTTCGGCAATTTCAAAACCATTGAGCGTTTTACACAGGATTTCCAGCTTTTCCCGGCCGGGCTCACCTGTTCGGGCAGAGGATAAGAGGATGCAGTAACTCTTGTGTTCACCACGGCCGATGCGGCCGCGCAGCTGGTGCAGCTGCGAAAGGCCGAAGTTATCGGCATCGTTGATTATCATAATGTTAGCATTGGGCACATCCACGCCGACTTCCACCACTGTGGTGGACACCAGAATATCCATCTGCCCGGAACTGAACTGGCACATGGCCTGGTCTTTCTCCTCTGCACTCATGCGGCCATGCAGCATCCCGATGCGGCGATGCGGGAATATATCCTTCCAGCGGGAAAGTTCTGCCGTGGCGCTGCTTTGCTTGCGCGTATCACTTTCTTCAACAAGGGGAGAAACAATATAAATCTGCCGCCCGGCGTCCATCTCCTTATCCATAAAGGAAATGATGCGTTTCATATTCGCCGGATTGCGCAGTACCGTTACAATCTCACCGCGATTTGCCGGCATTTCATCAATGATGGAAACATCCAGCTCTCCGTACAGCGTGAGTGTCAGGGTGCGGGGAATGGGCGTCGCGGTCATGACCAGCACATCCGGATTCTGACCACTGGCAATAAAGGATTCACGCTGCTCCACACCGAACTTGTGCTGCTCATCTATCACCGCAAGTCCGAGGTTCTGCGGTCTGTTCTTCTTGTAGAGCAAGGCATGGGTCCCCACAATGATACGCGGCGTCATATCCTGCTCCCCTGCGTCCAACACCAGGCCAGTATCATCCCGGCGGTCTGCCGTGCGCAGCGAAACCTTCACATCCGTATGCGCCAGTAAACGGCAGAAATTACGATAGTGCTGCTCCGCGAGAATCTGAGTGGGGGCAATCATGGCCGCCGTCTTGCCACTGCCTACGGCCAGAAGCATGGCACAGAGAGCCACCAGCGTCTTGCCGCTGCCCACATCTCCCTGCAGCAACCGGTTCATCTGCCTCGGTGCTGCCATATCGCGGTAAATCTCATCTACGCAGCGGCTTTGTGCCCCGGTAAGCCGGAAAGGCAGGCTCGCCAGCAATTCATCCATGTATGCCCGGCAGGATGCCGTAACCTGCCCCGGCGCCACGTGTGACTGGTGGCGTAGCCAAGCTACGCGGAACTGTTGCTTGAAGCATTCATCGAGCGCAAATCGCAGGCGTGCTTTGCGCTGGGTTTCCTCGCTGGGTGGAAAATGGATATCGTGCATAGCCTGCCAGTAGGGATACGCAGGGGCTGCATCATACCCTGGCGTGGGCGTTTGCGGAGATATCTGCTGCAGCACCCGCCAGACCAATGAGCGGTAAGTGCGGGCAGCTATGCCTGGAATACCCTTGTATATTGGCACTATACGCCCGGTATGAACCGATACAAAGTCCTCCTGCGCCTTCGCAAGCGGCATCGGCGTGCCTCCCATGGCGGCTTCCACAAGGCGGTGCCCGGCGTCCTCATCATCCATGACCTCGAAATCCGGGTTGGCCATGGTGAGTTTGCCGCCATATACCTTTACCTTACCATACACAGAAAGATTCATACCCGTGGCTAACAGCTTGGCCACGTAAGGCATATTGAACCAGCGCAGGTACAGGCGCGTGCCGTGCGGGTCGCCCTCTGTTCCTGTCGATGCTTCAAAATACCGCTTGTAGGAGAATCGCCAGGCTGTACCGAAAATATGCACACGAACACATACGGTCTCACCATCCTGCAGCTGGTGCACCGCAAGTGAGAGTCTGCGGTCCTCGTAGCGCCGGGGAATGCGGCGTAACAGCTGGTGAACCGTGGTGATTCCTGCAGCCTGCAGCGCCTGAGCCTCGCGGGACGAAATGCCAGCCAGATGCAGAAGCGGGGACTCAGGCTGCAGCCCGTTGCTCATCAGCGGTTGGATTTTCCTTCGTTAATGCAGCGGTAGTAGTAATCCACACGGCTGTGGAACCATGCCCACTTGGGACCGGGTTTGCCATTGGTCAGCAATGGCGCGGGACAATTCTTACGCGTCCAGTGGTAGTGCGGTACTACACGGCGCAGATTAATACCATAGCGCTTCATGAGCACAGCTGTGAGCTTTGCGGCACGGTCCCACGTGCGGAAATGGTTATCACCCCTGTTTTCGCATTCGCACATTTCAATACCGATGGAATTGTGATTACCGGCGGGAGAACCGGCATGCCAGCCGGTTTCACGCAGCGGCAGATTCTGCACACACATGAACTGGTCTACAGTGAAATGCCAGCTTCGGTTCGTAAAGGCTCCGCGGCAGAGCGCGCGGGAATGCTGCATGGCTGTAGATGATGGCGAGTGGTTGGCCGTGCTGTGAATCGTGATGAAACGAGGATTCAAACGCCGTGAACCCCGTCGCTGCCGGGCGTTGGACGGCATGATGCGAACCTTGATATTTACCTCGCGAGCCAGACGGGAAAGACTGCGTTTAACCAGAGGCGTGCGCACCGGCTGAAAACGCACAGCTCTGGGTGTGCGTAGATATGAATTTTCCCCCTGCTGCTGGCAGGCAGTAAAGACAGCAGCAATAGCAAGCAGCGCTGTCGTTGCCAGAATTTTACCGTAGCGAGCCATGCGGTTATTCTGCCATTTGCGGCTCTGCTTGGCAAGCGTAAATCCTGTTCTCCTGCAAGTTTTATCGAAGCAACACAGGGAGAACCCCATAACGGGATTCTCCCTGCGAAATGCATTGCTGTATGCGAAATTACGGCATGGGGAAGCTCTTGTTGAAAGCGGAAACCTCAGCGCGGAGATCATCGTAAGCGCCGGGAGTTTCGCACACCTTCTGGGAAGCAAGGATACCCAGGCAACGGCCGATGTATTCGGCAACCTTGCGCACGTCGTCCTCTTTCATGCCGCGGGTGGTCACAGCCGGAGTACCGATGCGGATGCCACTGGGCTTGAAGGTTGTGCCCTTGTCGTAGGGGATAGCATTCTTGTTTACAGTGATGCCCACCTTATCCAGAGCCACCTGGGCTTCTGCGCCGTTCAGGCCCTTGGAGCTGAGGTCTACCAGGAAGCAGTGGTTATCTGTGCCGCCGGCCACGATGCGGAAGCCCAGCTGGCTGAGCCTTTCTGCCATAGCTTTGGCATTCTTCACGATCTGCTGGGCGTATTCGCGGAACTCAGGCTTCAGAGCCTCGCCAAGGCATGCAGCCTTAGCGGCAATCACGTGCATAAGCGGGCCGCCCTGCAGGCCGGGGAATGTGGCGCTATCCAGCTTCTTGGCCCACTGTTCCTTGCACATCACCAGACCACCGCGCGGGCCACGCAGGCTCTTGTGAGTGGTGGTGGATACAAAGTCAGCGTAGGGAACGGGGGACGGATGCACTCCGGCGGCCACCAGACCGGCAATGTGAGCCATATCCACGAACATGATGGCTCCCACCTTGTCGCAGATTTCGCGGATGCGGGCAAAGTCAATCGTGCGGGAATAGGCAGATGCACCAGCCAGGATGAGCGCAGGCTTCACTTCCAGAGCCTTGGCCTCAAGGGCGTCGTAATCAATCATCTCTGTCTCCGGGCTCACGCCATAGTGCTCCACCTTGTAGGTCTTGCCGGAGAAGTTGGCAAAGAAGCCGTGAGAAAGGTGACCACCGCAGGCCAGATCCATGGTGAGGATGGTATCGCCGGGGTTGATGCAGGCATGGTATACGGTCTGGTTGGCAGAAGAACCGGAATGAGCCTGTACGTTTACAGCATCGCAGCCGAAGAGGGCCTTGGCGCGGTCAATGGCCAGCTGCTCCACTTTGTCCACCACTTCGCAGCCACCATACCAGCGCTTGGAGGGGTAACCCTCAGCGTACTTGTTGGTGAGGCAGGAGCCCTGGGCCTCCATCACTGCAGGAGACGTAAAGTTTTCGGAAGCAATCAGCTCGATGTTGTTGTTCTGACGCTTGCGTTCCTCTTCGATGTAGCCGGCCAGCTCAGGGTCACTGACAGAAAGGGGGGAACCGGAACCCACCAGCAGGCGGTCCACGTGACGTCCACCCTCGTATTCGGCATCGAACCAAATGCGCAGCACTTCCTCCATAGACTCAGGAGAAAGGAAAGCAGAGGCCAGGCAAAGCACGTTGGAATTGTTATGCTGACGAGAGAATGCAGCTTCCTGCGGAGTGCGGGCGAGCGTAGCACGAATGCCCTGCCAGCGATTGGCGGCAATGCTCATTCCCAGCCCGGTAAAGCAGATGAGAATACCGCGATCTGCGCGGCCGTCCACCACGCGCTTACACACTTTGTTGGCATATTCTGCGTAGTTGCTGGATTCCTTGGTAGAAGGACCGGCATCTTCCACCTGGTAACCCCAGGAGGTCAGAATTTCTATAGCGGCTTCTTTCAAATCCACGCCTTTGTGGTCTGATCCGATGACGATGCGAAGTTCCGTATTCATGAAAAATATGGGGAAAACGTACGCGGGAACTATATCATATACATATAGGCAAGGCAAGCTTAATTTGAGGATGCAAATCCCGGCGTTACGCTATAAATCAGTATACCTTCATTTGTTAGAATGACAGTGATTATGAAAAAGAGAATTCAGTACAACGATTGCCGAAGCACATCACTTGCAGTATCGGGAGATGTCGCGCTTCTCGTCATCCAGCTGGCCAACAAATGGCAAGGCGGCACACATTTCCGGAATAAGGAGTTCTTCCATCGACTACGCCAGTTGACAGAAGCATTTGTCCGGGCGCTGGATGAAACAGAAGAAAGCGTCAGTTTTCGCACAGCTGCGGAATTCAGCTTGTTATCCCGGGCTCATAGGCGCCCTAGCACACGGGCAGACCTGCGGTCATATATTAATCGGATGTGCCAATATGGCGCTCTGGCTGAATGTCCGCTGCGGGAAATTCGCATTCCGCTCTGTCGAGAGATGCTTCAGTGTTGTTTCGGGCACAGTGCTCACTCTTACCGGAAGGCACAATCTATCCTGCACAGTATCTTCACTATGGGTATCCGCCAGGGCTGGTGTTCGCAGAACCCAGCAAAGGCGATTCTGCGCCCACCCGTGTATGAACAACGTATCGAAATTCTTACTTTGAGCCAGATTCATGCGTTACTCAAAGCTATGCAATGCTCCCCCAGGCTGCAAAGACTCGAGTCCGCATTCCGCTTAATGCTGTGGTGCGGAATTCGCCCGGAGGAAGTGAGAAGACTGCACTGGTCGGATATTGATGCGGAAGAAAAATTAGTGTATGTGGAAGGACGAAATAGCAAAACGGGCGGCGCCAGGGCAGTTCCTTTACGAGGCGGTGCATGCTGCCTTTTGCAACAGGATACAAATACGCCGACCTCTCTTATTGCGCCTGCCAACTGGGACCGTTTGTGGCGACGGCTACGCCAGGAGGCCGGTTTTGCGCATTGGCAGAACGATGCTTTAAGGCACACGTTTGCCAGCATGCACCTCAAACACTTTCATAATCTCGTACAATTGCAGGAGGAAATGGGGCATCGAAACGCGGCTCTATTACAGACTCGTTACCTGAATCTGCGTGGGTTACGTTGTTCTTCGGCAGCTCGTTTTTTTACAGAGCAATATTGGTTGTGATAGAGCGCACTCTAATTTTGTACCATAAGGACATGTTTTTTTCTCGTCACCGTATGTTCTGTGTGCTAGAATCAAGAATCAACACCAGAAATAAAGTTCTTATGAACGATTTGACAAAACCCTTCAAGCGTCTGCCTGTTGCCCTGATTGGCACAGGTTCTTATGTGCCGGAGCGCCGCCTTACCAATGAAGACCTGGAAAAGATGGTGGACACATCCAATGAATGGATTGTGACCCGAACAGGTATTGAAGAACGCCGAATTGCTGCGCCGAATGAAAAGACGAGCGATATGGCCACGCAGGCTGCCAAACGCGCCATGGAATCTGCAGGTGTCAAGCCGGAAGAAATTGACCTCATTATTGTGGCTACGGTGACGCCGGACACATTCACCCCCTCGACTGCATGCTATGTGCAGGCAAACATCGGGGCGGTCAATGCTGCAGCCTTTGATATTTCCGCCGCCTGCTCCGGCTTCCTGTTTGCTCTTAAGACAGCTGTGCAGTATATCGGCTGCGGCCAGGCCGGCACGGCTCTCATCATTGCTTCTGAAAAGCTCAGCCACATTGTGAACTGGGAAGATCGCTCCACGTGCGTACTCTTCGGAGATGGCGCCGGCGCCGCTATTCTGCGCACCGGTACCGGCGTAGAGGGAGACAGCGCCATTCTTGCCTCTGATATCGGCTCTGATGGTACGCTGACCGACCTGCTCATGGTGCCGGGCGGCGGTTCTGCCATTCCCACCACAGAGGAGAATATCCAGGAGAAACTGTACACGCTGGCCATGCGTGGCAATGAAGTATTCCGCTACGCGGTGGCACACATGAAAGACAGTGCGCTTTCGCTTATCAACCGCACAGGTATCAAGCCTGAGGATGTGGGGCTGGTTATTCCCCACCAGGCCAATCTGCGCATTATTAACGCTGTGGCTCAGCGACTGGGAATCCCGACTGAGCGCGTGTTTGTCAATGTGCATAAGTACGGCAACACCTCCGGTGCTGCTGTTGCCATTGCGCTGGATGAAGCAGTCAAGACCGGTCGCGCCAAGAAGGGGGATATTATCCTCCTCGTCACCTTTGGTGCGGGTCTTACGTGGAGCTCTGCTGCTGTGCGCCTGTAAGTACGTTCCACTTCTTTTATTGCTGCCGCTCTGGATTATTAAATGCCAGAGCGGCTTCTTTTCGCTTGCGCGGGCGATATATATTTTGCCGTTATTTCGCCGTTATCTTGCCATAATGCACGATTAATTGTTGACTTTTCAGTAATTAGAGTTTTAATAACAGCATGTACACTCCGTGCTTTATTGCTACGCCCAGAATCTTTGCCACACTGAACACCATTCTCAATACGCTGGGAAACACCGGCGTGGCGGCAGAATTCACGGAGTCTCGGGGCATTGAATGGCTACAGCGTGCTCACGCGGAGATGGGAGGCAGCGGCGCTTTTCGCAGTTCTCCACCCTGCCCTCACTGGGTTCCCGTGTTGGTTCAGGCATTGCTGGAATGGCTGCACACAAGCCCTACGCATCCCATTATACGCGCTGCCCTGTTTCACTTCGAGCTGGTGCAGATACGCCCATTTGACGCCGGCAATGAGGCATTGGCTGCATCAGTACACGGTAAATTGCTGGCCAGTTTCCATAAATCGCTCGGCAAGGTGGAAATTCCCGCCGTTTCGACTGACCAGGATGCGGCAGCATACGTGGAACATGCTCTGCAACGCATGCAGGAACAACTGGAAGCATCCACCCGCCAGCCAGGTAGAGACACACTTCTGAGCCCGGCGGAGCGCAAGCTTGTGGAATACCTGCAGCAGAATCCGGGGAGCAAACGACAGGATATACTCGCCGCGATTCCCCGCTTATCCGCGCGTGTTCTGGACCGCCACCTGCAGCATCTCCGCGAAACCGGATGCATTGAATACCGGGGCTCCCGCAAAACCGGGGCGTATTATCCATGTTCCTGAGCGGCTTTTTCCTTGACAGTGTACCTCCTATCGGGCAGACTATATACCAGCAGAAGCCATTTTATTTTTATACCACAATGGAACCATACAGCATGAAAAATCCGTTCCCGGCCACCGTGCTGGGAGTCCGTTCTGTCACCAAACCCGGCAGCGCAAAGGAAACCATCCACGTGGACTATTCCCTGGAAGGCTCCGGCTTAACCTACACCACCGGCGATGCCCTGGGTGTCATTCCTTGCAACGACCCTGCTCTGGTGGATGCGCTCATCGCTGCTCTCGGCCTTGATCCCGCCGCCGAAGTTCCCACCCCGAGCGGTGAAACAGCCCCGCTGCGCGAAGCCCTTATCACAGCCTACGATATCACGAATCTCAAGAAA
>JAFZGH010000298.1 GCA_017555465.1 Akkermansia sp.
ATAAAATCGCGGGATGGAGCAGCCAGGTAGCTCGTCAGGCTCATAACCTGAAGGCCGCAGGTTCAAATCCTGCTCCCGCAACTCAAAAGAAGCTCAGTTCTGCAAGGAACTGAGCTTCTTTATTGACATGGTTTTGGAGAGCCTCTATATTCATGGGTATGAGATTACCGCGGGAAAATGTGGTCATGGTTCTGGAGGATGCGCGTGAGGGGGTAGTGCATTTGCGGCTACACCTGGGGTGCAGGGGGAAGCTGCCGGCGGATTTTATGCGGCGTTATTGTGCGGAATCGTGGCGAGAGCGGGTGTTGCGTCTCATGAGTTTCTGGGCGGGTGAGGGAACCCGGCATCATTTTCGCATGCGGGTGGGGGTGTATGATGCTTCTGAGTATGGTGTATTTGCCTGGCGGCTGGAGGATGCATTCCACGTGCTGCGCGAGGCGGGGTTCCTGCTGTATGATGACGGCCGCGGGGAGTGGACGCCATGCAATATATACCGCCATCTGATGGAGCTGGGGCGTGCAGAAGGTGGCATGCTTGTTTTGCGGGAGTGCCCCGGTGGTGTTGAGGAAACGCAGGTACTCTGATTCTGTCGAACAGAGTTGAGGAACTTCTGTGTACTGGAGCTATCTCCAACTAAAGAAAAAGCCCCCGTTAGCGGTGCGGCAACACCCGGGGGCTGATATAAATGAAATTAGTAATAGCGGTTTCCCGCTGGGAATGATTAAAGCACAGTTGGAGGGTAAAGTCAAGATGTGTATAAAAAAAGATTTTGCCCCGCCCCGGTTTCCCGGAGCGAGGCGGGGATTCTAACACCTCTGGAACGCAACGAAGAGAATCCAGATTAGTTGCTCAGCCAGCACCGGGTTAAGGTGGGCTGCCGTCAGGCGCATGATTACTAATTTCATTGTTTATATGCCGCCTGGCTTTTGCCGCACCAGGCGGCATGCGGAGTGTATCACAGAATAACAAAACAGCACAAGGCAAATGTGCTTCTTTCTGCGCGTTCAATAAACCTGTCAATAGCAGATATTTCGTTTTTTTGCCCTGTTTTTCGCCTGTTTTACTGTAAAATTGGGCGCGTTTTTTTCTTTCGCTTACTGAAGCATAAAAACTCCCCCGGTTTTACAGTAAATGTGAAAATACCTGAAAAGGGGGGGCTTATAATAGGCTTTTCCGTGGCAGATGAATGCCTGCACAGGTCAGCTCTTTCGGCGCGCCGCTTTTCTGGCTCTATTCGCGGCGGCTTTTCTGTGTTCTGACCAGCGGTAGAGCAGGGGCGTCATTATTGCCATGGGCAGGCTGCCATAGTCGATGACGAGTCCGAGGGCTGCGCTCCAGAGGGGGATGACGGCGCCGAATCCTGCATGAAGGTAGATAATTCCAGCGCAGAGGATGATGCCGCCCAACAGGGGGATGGAGGCATCGCCCCGGTTGTAGCGTGGATTCCTGCGGATGGTGAGCACCCACTCAATGATGGAATACCAGTTACCGAAGACAAGGATAAGCCCCAGCAGGGTCAGGAGGATGCCAACTGCTGCAAGAAGGTAGTTCAGGCCGATGAGGTCAGCTTCGGGGTTCATGATGATTGGCTGATATGTCTGCGGAGGCAGGCGAGCAGTGCGATGAGAATCAACGGCAGGAGTGACCAGTAGAGGCCTCCGGCGGTAAGGAGACAGAGTGCGACCCCCAGAAGGGCCAGTTGGGCCAGCAGTATGCAGCCGGAAATCCACAGCGGGCAGGGGGCCTCGTATGCCGTGCCGCGCCAGTGACTGCGGAGACAGCGGCAGAGCAGGATGCTCCAGCAGCAGAAGAACCAGCCCAGCAGGGTGCAGAACAGGTTGATGAGTAGTGTGGTTTCTGCGGAGAAGGGTTTTGCGGCATAGAATCCCGCGCTGGCGTAGTCGAAGGCTGACCACCCGGTGCCCAGCCCGAGATTTATCATGATGGGAAGAATAGCCAGCAGGGCGATGCCATACACCACCAGCCAGCCGATGAATCCGAGGGGTAACTTCTTTTCTACCAGAAGAGCTACACCTTCAACCCATGTCATATGCGTTTTCATTGATGTCGCGGACATCATACTATGCCATGGTTATCAATGTCAAGGCGTTTGATTTACCGCGTCGGGGTTGCCGCACGGCCTTACGCGTTCGATGAGTATTTCAGCGAGGTCCACGGAGCCATAGAACCCGGCCTCGCGGATGCGCCGGAGGTGTCTGGCGGCAGTGTCCATTTTCTGGCTCCGGGCTGCTTCATGGAGCAATTCCTCGTGCGAAAAGATATTACCGCCACCAAGTTGGTAAAGCTCCCGGG
>JAFZGH010000037.1 GCA_017555465.1 Akkermansia sp.
GCAGCTTGCTAAGGGATCCATGGCGTATAGCAGGCATCTGCATGGCTATGGAGACAAGAAAGGTCAGTTCCTGAGAGCGGCGTCAAGCGTTGGGGCAAATATCGCTGAAGCTAAGTATGGTAATGGACCAGCAGATTTTGCAAACAAATTCCATACAGCGCTGAAAGAATGCAATGAAACGAAATTCTGGCTTAATCTCTTTGAGCCTGAAAATGAAGACCAAGCCCTTGAGTTGAAGAAGTTAAAACGATTGACCGGCAACATCATGCGCATGCTGATTAAATCATTGCAAACGGTAAAGAACAGGCCCGGCTGGAGTAAATAATATCCCCTATGCCACGTGACTATGGAATGGTTACCGGGCATACCTGCCAACGCGGGCATGCAGCAGTCGCACCGCTGCGCGGTGCTCAATGAATTACGCCCCTTGGGCGTATGAATTCCGGCTTCGCCGGATGAATTCCATGGCTGCGCCATGGATGAATTACCGCTGCGCGGTATGAATTCCCGGTGCTGCGCACCGGGATGAAATAAACGGCCTGACGGCCGTTTATTTACCGAGGCAGAAAGTAGCAAACACCCGCGTCAGAATATCCTCCGTATCTATACGCCCGGTAATACTGCCCAGGGAATCCAGTGCCGCACGCAAATCCACATCCACAAACTCCGGCGATTCCCCACTGGTGAGCGCCGCACGGGCGGCAGCCAGGTACTCCAGCGCCTGCTGCAGAGCATGGCGGTGACGGGTATTAATGGCTGCCAGGTTATCCCGCTCGCCGGATTCCTGTAGGAACAACTGCTCCACGGCCTGCTCCAGTGCTTCGCGCCCGGTTCCGGCAGCACAGGAAATACGAATAGCTTCCACCCCCTCCCAATCCGGGTGGGCAGGCTGGTCACATTTATTGAGGAGCAGCAGGTGGTGGGCCCCGGTTTCCGGCAGCTCCAGCGGCACCCGAGGCGCCGTTACATCCGCCACCTCGAGAATCAAATCAGCCTCCGCCCCGGCGCGGCGGCTGCGCTCCATGCCGGCGCATTCAATCGCATCTGCGCTTTCATGCAACCCGGCAGTATCAATGAGGCGCAGACGCAGCCCGCCAAGTGCCACACTTTCCTCAATCGTATCGCGCGTGGTGCCCGCAATGCTGCTCACAATGGCGCGTTCATACCCCAGCAGCATGTTCAGCAGGCTGGATTTGCCCACATTCGGCGCGCCGACGATGGCGGTGCGGATGCCCTCGCGCAGCAGGCGGCCTTCATCTGCCGTGGCCAGCAGGCGCTGCATCACCCCGGCGGCGGCATCCAGCTGCTGCAGCAGGGTATCGGTGGTATCCGGGGCAATATCCTCCTCCGGAAAATCAATATAGGCCTCCACATGGGCTGCCACGTTAATAAGCGTATCCGCCGCAGCGGCCACCTGAGTACCGATTGCCCCCTGCAGCTGGTTCTGGGCGGCCCGCAGGGCCAGGTCGCTCCCGGCATTGATGATATCCATGACCGCTTCCGCCTGGGTGAGGTCCAGTTTGCCATTCTCAAAAGCGCGGCGCGAAAACTCACCCGGTTCTGCGGGACGCGCCCCGCTGGCCAGCAGGCGCTCCAGCACGCGGCGGGTCACCAGCATGCCGCCGTGGCAGCTCAGTTCCACGGTATCCTCCCCGGTAAAACTGGCAGGCCCGGCAAAGTAAGTAGCCACGCACTCATCAAGTACGCACCCGTGCGTATCGCGCACACGCACAAGCGTGGCCAGGCGTGTCTGCAGCACCCGCCCGCCGATACACCCCTGCACCACATCATGAGCTTGAGGCCCGCTCACGCGGATAACGGCAATGGCACCGGAGCCCGGCGCAGTGGCAATGGCGGCTATGGTATCGCTCTGCTGCATGGAAGCATCATCCCATATATCCCCCTTTTTCGCAACTCTTTTCTGTGTTTCCGCTTGCTCCTCAATCAGCTTTCAAGGCTGTTCAACCCCGTGTCAAGTGCAAAAAAATTCATTTTAGGCTTGATTTGTAGGAGAATGCTGGTATATTGAGTTTAGCCCGCCAAGCTACTCTTGCTTGGTTGGGTGCATCAAACAACATCAAAACTAGTAAGATAATTATGAAGAAGATCGCTATCCTCGCTCTTACCGCCGCCGCTTTCGTGTCCTGCCAGCAGCAGCAGCAGCAGCAGGTTCCCACCGAGCCGGTTGCTCCCGCTCCCGTGGAAGTTGTTAAGGGCAAGTAAGTGATTTTGGAAAGTATATCTTTCCTATTTCACGCCTATCAATTACGCGTCTGGTATTCCAGACGCGTTTTTGTTTTAAATCTCTCCTGCCGCCAGGAAGGAGAAATTCTCTCTGCCCGCCAGGGCAGAACTTCTCTCCCGGCGCAGCCGGGAACTTATCTCGCCCCTAGGCGAAATTATCTGTTTTGCCGCGCAGCGGCAAAAGATGACAAATACCAGCTGCACCCGCAGGGTGCAGGGTTAATTTATTCCCATATTCGATTTTTTTGTGTTCAGGCTCGATACCAGCATGCGGTGAATCCGATTTCTCTTGTATCTTAAATCTTTCACTATATCAGGCGGCAGAATACCGGCTCCTTCAATCACATCCAGCCAATATCCGGTTTCTGCACATTCCTTCATGGCTAATTGTAATTTGAATACAAAGTCATCAGCACTATACCCATATTGAGCTTCACGGATATTTGCGCCAATGCTGGTACCAGCCCGTAAAATCTGGTCTTTGATAATACCGCAACCTTTGACCGGGCGCATGAGGGTTACGATTTCTATGGCGAATTGAAGAGATTTTTCTGCCAGAGGAGAGTTCTGTATTGACATGTAATGAATTATACATGCGCCTCTGGTGTATGCAAGTATAAACGATGAAATAATCCTGCACCCTGCGGGTGCAGCGGCGTTTGCATCATCTTTTGCCGCTGCGCGGCAAAACAGATAAGTTCGCCAAGGGGCGAGATAAGTTCCCGGCTCCGCCGGGAGAGAAGTTCTGCCCTGCGGGGCAGAGAGAATTTCACCCGCCTGGCGGCGGGAGAGATTTTAGGGTCATAACACCACAATCCTTCTTGCCATGGCGGGGAAGAAAGAGTATCATGCGGAGCATGAGTTACGACCTGATTGTGATTGGTGGCGGCCCTGCCGGCTATGTTGGAGCCATCCGCGCAGCCCAGCTGGGGAAACGCGTTGCCTGTGTGGAGCGCGAGCGCGTGGGCGGTACCTGCCTGAACTGGGGCTGCATTCCGACCAAAGCCCTGCTCAAGAACGGCGAGGTCTACAACACAATCAACAAACGCGCAGCCGAATTCGGCATTACCACAGAAGGTCTCAGCGTGGATTGGGAAGCCGTCATCGGCCGCTCCCGCCAGATCAGCGACCGCCTCTCTGCCGGTATCGCCTTCCTTTTCAAGAAGAACAAGATTGAGAACATCACCGGCGAAGCCCGCATTCCCGCACCCGGCAAGGTAGAAGTCACCGCTGCAGATGGCACAGTGACCACGCTGGAAGCCCCGCAGATTCTCATCGCCACCGGTGCCCGTACCCGCGAAGTACCCGTATTCCCGTTCAATGGCAGAACCATCATCGGCAGCAAGGATGCGCTGGTCATGAAGAAGCGCCCTGAGAGCATGATTGTGATTGGCTCCGGCGCCATCGGCAGCGAACTTTCCTACGTGTACCACTGCTTCGGCACCAAGGTGACCCTGGTGGAAGCCCTGCCCCGCATCCTGCCCAATGAGGATGACGAAGTGAGCCAGGCCGTGGAGCGGTCGTTCAAGAAGCAGGGTATCACCTGCATGGCCGGTGCCAAGGTGGACGCCCTCCAGGATAACGGAGACAGCGTGACCGCCACCATCACCGCCAAGAACGGCAAGGTGCAGGAAATCACGGCCGATGTGTGCCTGGTGGCCATCGGCGTGGTGCCGGTTGTGCCTGAAGCCACCGGGCTGGAGCTCACCGACCGCGGCTTCATCAAGGTGAATGAGCGCTACGAAACCAGCATTCCCGGTGTGTATGCAGTAGGAGACTGCATCGGCGGTATCATGCTGGCCCACACCGCCAGCTACGAGGCCGAGCAGGCCGTGGAGGGCATGTATGTGGACGGCCACACCCCGAAGCAGGCAGCCAATGTGCCGGGCTGCACCTATTGCCACCCGCAGGTAGCCAGCGTGGGCAAGCGCGAGCGCGAGCTCAAGGAAGCCGGGGTGGAATACAAGGTGGGCAAGTTCCCGTTCCAGGCCATTGGCCGCGCCGTGGCCGGCGGCGATACGGAAGGCTTCGTGAAACTGCTTTTCGGCAAGGAACACGGCGAGCTGCTGGGCGCACACATTGTGGGCGATAACGCCACCGAGCTCCTCACCGCACCGGAACTGGCGCTCAACAGTGAACTGACGGATGCCGACCTCAATGCCATGATTTACGCACACCCGACCCTCTCGGAAGCGATTCATGAAGCTGTGCTGGCGGCAGATGGCCGGGCGATTCACGCATAATTTCTCCTGCTGACCATGGCACGCCAATTCTATTACGACACAGGCGCGGAAAAGGTGGGCCCCGTGAGCGGGGAAGACCTGGTTCGGCTGCGTGCCAGCGGGGATATCAGCGATGAGACCTGGGTACGCCGGGCCGATAGTTCCACCTGGCGTCCGCTGCATACCGTCAACCTCCGCGAAGAAGAGGAAGAAGTGCGGAATCCCGGGTTCTTCACGATGCTGAAGAACAGCGGTATGCTCGGCCCGCTCCTCATTCTCCTGCTGGGGCTGGTGCTCTTCATTATCATCACCATCGGCGCCATCAAGCTGTTCTGGCCAGTGCTGCTGGTGCTGTTCATCATCTGGCTTCTTTCCAAAGCACTGAAATGACTGGCGCAGAAACATACAGTCTGGATAGTCTGCAAGCCGTACAGGACTTCGGCGACCACCCCTTATTCTATATCTGCTGCATCTTTGCCACAGTCGTAGGCGCCATTGCCGGCGCCACGGCCTCCAGCCGCGTGCGCATGGATATTGTGGGCGTGCTGGTGTGCGGCACCATCGCCTCACTGGGCGGCGGTACCGTGCGCGATATCCTGCTCAGCGGCATGATGACCCAGCAGGGCACCCCCGTCACCATTTACTGGGTAGTGGGGCACGATGTACAGTTCCTGGTCATGGCACTCATCACCTCCCTGGTCATGTTCTACCTGACCCGCTTCTGGAATCCGCCTGTGGGCACCATCCGCATTGCAGACGCTTTCGCCATGGCATTCTTCACCCTGCTGGGGGCTGCCAAGGCCTACTACCTCGGTTGCTCCGGCATTGTCTGCATCTGCATGGGGGTGTGCACCGGCGTGGCTGGCGGCGCCCTGCGAGATGTACTTACCGGCAATGTGCCCTATGTCTTCCGCTCCAACGAGGTGTACGCCTCTGCGGCTTTCTCCGGCAGCCTGCTCTTCGTCATCTTGCAGTATTTCAACTGCCCCTACCAGATTTCCTACATCATGGGCACCATCGTGGTGTTCGTAGTGCGCATGGCCGCGGTCTACATGAACTGGCGCCTGCCCTCCTACCGCCCTCTGGCCGATATTGTGCATTCCGACGATTCCCGCCCCCACAACTGAGCCCCCTCCCCTCCTGTGCTCAGTTGGAGAAAATTTACAACTTCGCATAATATTTTTGAACACATGAGCCACCTGGCAGCATCAAACGCATTATGATGAATAACAACCTTACTACAAAATTCATGGAAGGCCTGCAGGCCGCGCAGAAAGCCGCGCAATCTGCAGGGCGTGCGCAGATATACCCGGCAGAGCTTCTGCTGGCACTCATGCAGCAGGAAGGCGGCGTACTGGGAGCCGTGCTGACCCGCGCCGGGGTAGACAGCACCCGCCTGAAGCGTGAACTGGAAGCCCAGCTGGAA
>JAFZGH010000299.1 GCA_017555465.1 Akkermansia sp.
ATTGATTCTGGATGATAACGCTTTCCGCGCCCTTGCAGAGGATGCCCTCTCGCTTGCCGGACGCGAAGCCGCCCTCATCACCATCGGCATCAAGCCCACCTGGGCCTGCCCCAGCTATGGCTACATTGAACGCGCCGGAAAGCTCGATGATGCCGCCCTCACCCACAACTGTTATGAAGTAGTGCGTTTCCGCGAAAAACCGGATGCTGCCACCGCCGCCGAATACCTGGCCAGCGGCAATTTCTCATGGAATGCGGGCATGTTCATCTGGAATGTGGCCCATGTGCGCAGCCAGCTGGCCACCCACAGCCCGGAACTGGCCTGTTTTATCGACCGTCTGACCACCGCCACCGACCTGCCCGGATTCATCACTACCGAATTCCCGCAGCTCACCCCCATTTCCATCGACTTCGCCCTGCTGGAGAAGGCAGACCGCGTGCTCAACTTTGAAGCCACCTTTGACTGGGACGACGTAGGCTCCTGGATTTCCGTGGGCAAATACCTGCCGCAGCAGGAGGGAGGCAACGTGAGCAACAGCCCGCTCAGCCAAGTGCAGGCAGGCAACAACATCGTCTTCACCGATTCAGGCAAGCGAGTGGCGCTCGTGGGAGTGGATGACCTCATCGTGGTAGACACTGGTGATGCCCTGCTTGTGGCCCGCCGCTCCGAGGCAGATAAGATTAAGAACATCGTCTCCGGGCTGCCGGAAAACCTGGTCTGAGATGCACCCTGCCCTTGGTATAGATTACGGCGAAGCCCGCATCGGCATAGCCGCCACAGATGCCTGCGGCATCCTGGCGCACCCGGTGGAAAGCATCCACCTGCAGCGCACCGAACCGCTGGAGCGCATCGCCACACTGGTGAAAGAGCGCGGCATCCGCACCCTGGTGCTGGGGCTGCCGCTCCGCATGGATGGCACTGAAGGCACAGCCTGTGCCAAGGTGCGCGCCTTTGGCGAAAAGCTGCACGCGCGCCTGCCGGAGCTGCCGCTCATCTATGTGGACGAGTACCTGACCACCACCGTGGCGCAGGAAAAGCTGCACCAGGCCGGCAAGAAGGCAAAGAACTTCAAACCCATCATCGACCAGGCCGCAGCCGTGGAAATCCTCAACAACTGGCTGGAGGCACAAGCACCGCCCATGCTGGATTTCTGAAACCAGCGGAACATAGAGTCAGCTCAAGCATACGTTTTAGAGCGCCAACCATGCCCTCACAGAGGGCATTTTGCGTTCACGGCCTTCAGATTCTGCGTGCAGAATGCCATTTTGCATTAAACTTTACCCTAAAACAACCAAAGATGCTTGCAAACAGGCGGGCAGAGTGATAGAATCATCCGCAGAGCCGCATTGGCTTTTTTAATTTTTCAACTAAACACACAAAAAAACACCATGTCACTCGAAACATTCTTCAATCCGAAGAGCATCGCAGTCGTCGGCGTGTCCGCTGATCCCACCAAGCTGGGCGCCGTTGTATTCAACAACATCATCTCCGCCGACTACAAGGGCAACCTCTACGGCATCAACCCCAAGATGGCCGGTCAGGAACTCTGCGGCAAGCCCTGCTACGCCAGCGTAGACGCTCTTCCTGAGCCGATGGACCTGGTGGTTGTGCTGGTTCCCGCCCGTTTCACCGAGGGTGTTATCGACGCCTGCATCGCCAACGGCACCAAGAACATCTCCATCATCACCGCCGGTTTCGCCGAAGTGGGTGAGAAGGAGCTCGAGAAGCGCATTGCCCAGAAGTGCCTGGACAACGGCATCAACCTGCTTGGCCCGAACTGCCTCGGCCACATCTCCACCTTCGACAACGTGAACGCCTCCTTCGCCGACGGTTTCCCCGCACGCGGCAACGTGGCCTTCGTTTCCCAGTCCGGCGCATACTGCTCCGCCATCATGGACTGGGCCGCCGGCAAGGGTATCGGCTTCTCCCACTTCATCTCCATCGGCAACAAGGCCGTGATGGGTGAGGACGCCCTGCTCGCCGCCCTCAAGGATGACCCCAACACCAGCGCCTTCGTATTCTACCTGGAATCCCTCAAGAACGGCAAGGAATTCCTCAAGGTCATCAAGGAAGTTTCCGACACCAAGCCCTGCGTAATTATGGAACCCGGCAAGAGCGCCAAGGCTCAGGCCGCTTCCCTCTCCCACACCGGTTCCCTGGCTCCGAACTACCGCGTGCTCGAAATGGCTCTGCAGGGTGCAGGCGCCATCCAGGCCTACAACGACCGCGAACTCTTCGGCCTGCTGGAAGTGCTGCAGTACTGCAACCACAATGAGTTCGACGGCAAGGTAGCCGTGCTCACCAACGCCGGTGGCGTGGGCGTGCTCACCTCCGACCTCTGCGAAGAAGCCGGTCTTGACCTGGCACCCCCCAGCGATGAGACCAAGGCAGCCCTGCGCGCCGTGCTTACCCCCGAGGCATCCCTGGGCAACCCCATCGACGTGGTGGGCGACGCCAAGGCCGACCGCTACGAAGCCGCCCTCAAGGTGCTCTGCGAAAGCGGCGAGTACAAGAACATCCTCGTTCTGCTCACTCCCCAGCGCGTGACTGAATGCCCGGAGACCGCCCAGGCCGTCATCAAGCTGGCCCCGCAGTACCCGAACGTAAACATCTACTGCTCCTTCGTGGGTGGTGCCCGCGTGGACGAAGGCCGCGTGCTGCTCAACGAAGCCAAGATTCTCAACTACGAATACCCGGCCGACATCGTGCGTCTGCTTGGTCTGCTGAAGGCCCAGATGGCTTTCCGCGGCAAGAAGCTCGCCACCTGCGAGACCGGCGAAGTTCCCGCCGAAATCAAGGCTGCCGTGACCTCCGCCAAGGAAGCCGGCCTCGCCTCCCTGCCCCAGGAGACCGTGAACATGCTCATGGACCACTACGGCATCGATTACCCGAAGTGCGGCAACTTCACCGATAAGGAAGAAGCCCTTGCCTTCTGCAAGACCATCTTCCCGAACGCCGTGGTGCTCAAGCTCTCTGCCCCCGATGCTCTGCACAAGACCGAAATGAAGGGTATCTACCTCAACATCAACGACGAGGCCTCCTTCAACGAAGCATGGGAAGGTCTGTGGGGTTCCATCACCAAGTTCCAGCTCAAGGGCGCTTCCGTGCTCATCCAGGAAATGATTACCAAGGCCACCGAAACCATCATCGGCGTGAACACCGACAAGAACTTCGGCCGCGTCATGGTATTCGGCACCGGCGGTGTGTACACCGAAGTGATGCGCGACACCACCATGCGCATCCTGCCCACCGATGACTTCTCTGACATGATCAAGGAGACCAAGGTCGGCACCATCCTGAACGGTGTGCGCGGTGAGGCTCCCAAGGCCGTAGGCCCGCTGGCCGATACCCTGGCCAAGGTGCAGAAGCTCGTGCTTGAAATTCCTGAAATCACCGCCATTGACGGCAACCCGGTTCTCGTGACCGCCGACCGCGCTGTGGTGGTAGACTTCAAGATGATTCTCAAGTAATCAGCCCTGAATCCTATTCATCCAAAGCCCGCTTTTCTCCGGAAAAGCGGGCTTTAATCCACTCCTTCTCCAGACATGGAACTCGCCATCGCCATTCTCGTCATCATCACCGCCCTTGCGGTGCATTACCTGCTCATCTACCTGCCCTATCTGATTGTTTCCCGCAAGCACGCTCACAAGGGGCAGATTCTCAAAAGCTCCCTTCTGGTGGCATGTTACAGCCTGATGGCAGGGGCAGCCTGTAACCTCATCGGCATTTCCAGCACCGCAGCCATAGGCGTCACCGCCGCAATCGTTTACCATATAGGGCGTCGCAAACTCCTGCAAAGCAAGAAGCAAGCCTGGGCATCCTGCGGTATCTACATCGGCGGCATCATCGTCCTGGTCATACTCATGGTCTATTTCATGATCACCAACGAGGCATTCCGCGCACTGATGCAGCAATCAGTTTAAGTATAATCCCCGGAAAACATGCTGTTCTACCTCATCGGCTTGCTGCTCAGTTTCAGCTGTGCATGGCGTGTGCACCGGCAGCAGCGGGGAAAGAGGCTGCTCCTGTGCAACATTCTGGTGATACTG
>JAFZGH010000300.1 GCA_017555465.1 Akkermansia sp.
AATCAGCAACGGCCCGCCCAACTTACTACCTATGAAACTCAGTTCTCCTTGCGTTTCTGCTTTCTGGCGCTCTCTCCTTCACCATGGGCCAAGGGAACTGATGCAGTAGTGATGCCCGGATGCGGGCTTTTGTTCAAATTTTTTTCTTTCTGGGTGCAGGTTCCAGGTCCCACTCGTCTACTTCGGGTGCATTGGCCGGGGGTTCTTCCTCAACCAGCGGGGCGGGTTGCACCAGGCTGGAGTCGATTTCATCGAGCTTGCCGCTCCAGAGGTAACGGCGCGTTTCGACGAGCAATACCGGGGTCATTGCTACCATGCAGATGAGGTTCGGAATGGCCATGAAGGCATTGGCACAGTCTGCAAAATGCCACACGAGGCTGCTCTGCGGTATGATGCTGCCCACAAATACGGCGGCGACCCAGGCCAGGCGGTAGTGGGTGATGTAGCGGCGGCCTGCCAGGTATTGCAGGGCGCGCTCACCAAAGTAGGACCATGCGAGGATGGAGGATATCACAAAGGTGACCAGGCTGAAGATGAGCAGCATGCTGCCCAGCCCACCGGCACTGCCAAAGGCGTAAAAGACGATGATATCGCCCTCTGCGGCATGCAGTACGTACGGTTCTGCCAGGGCGGCGGTGGTGAGGGTCACACCGGTGAGGGTGCAGAGCACGACTGAATCCCAGAAGGGTGCTGTGGAGGCCACCACGGCCTGCTGCACGCTGTTGGGGGTATCTGCCGCAGCGGAAACTATGGCGGAGGAGCCCATGCCGGCTTCGTTGGAGAAGAGGCCACGGCGTACGCCGACTTGCATGGCCAGCATGATGGTGGAGCCAATGAAACCACCGGCGGCGGCCTGGTTGGTGAACGCGCTGTCCCAGATGCGCTCCAGGGCCGGCAGCACATAATCTGCATGCACGCTGAGCACCAGCACACAGCCGATGATGTACACCAGGGTCATGATGGGTACAAAGGAGGAACACACGCGGGCAATGGCCCGCAAGCCGCCCAGCAGTACCAGACCGGTGAATGCTGCCAAGAGCAGGCCGGTGAACCAGGTGGGAACGGATACTGCGCTTTCGTAGAGCACGCGGGCGGCTGCATTGGCCTGGGTGATATTGCCCACACCAAAGGCGGCTACGGCTGCGCAGGCTGCAAAGGCCATGGCCAGCCATTTGCATTTCATGCCCTGCTCAATCACATACATGGGACCGCCCACCAGGTTGCCGCTGCCATCCAGGCGGCGGAATCTGACTGTCAGCAGGGTTTCTGCATAGCGGGTGGACATGCCCAGCAGGCCGGTGAGCATGCACCAGAACACGGCACCCGGACCGCCTGTGGCCAGACCTACGGCCACACCGACGATGTTGCCTGTGCCTATGTTGGCCGCCAGTGATACGGCCAGTGAGGCAAACTGGGAGATGCTGTTGCCCGCGGCTTTGCGGCGCAGGGAGCAGATGATGCCGCGGAACAGGTAGCGCTGCGGCAGGCGCAGCAGTATGGTGAGGTACAGATGCACGCCCAGCAGGGCAAATACCAGCACGTAGCCCCAGAGAAAATCATTTACTGAAGAGAGAAAAGTATCAATAATGTCCAACATGACTCTAGCATCTTACCTAACCAGGTATCAAGAGTCAAGTATATGCTTCCTATTATGTAACAAAAAAACCGCGCCGGTTGCACAGCACCGGCGCGGTTCGGAAAATCACAGGCAGGGGTGAAATCAGGCCTCAACGGCGGCTTCCTCGGCGGGAGCAGCGGTCTCACCCTTCACCACGAGCACCACCTTGACGGTGGCGGTCACCTGGGCGTGCAGCTTGGCTGCCACCTCGTAGGTGCCGGACTTCTTGAGCGGCTTCTCCAGCTCAATGGCGTGGCGGTCGATTTCGATGCCCAGGGCAGCCAGACCTTCAGCAATCTGCTGGTTGGTGATGGCGCCGAACACCTTGCCATTCTCGCCGGCCTCGAGGGTCAGGTTGACCGTGACGGCAGCAATCTTGGCAGCGATTTCCTGGAAGTTGGCCAGCTCTGCGGCCTCGCGCTCAGCGCGCTTCTTCTGGAGCATGTTGATGAAACGCTGGTTGGCGGGAGTAGCCTCGAACGCAAGACCCTGGGGAATCAGGTAGTTGCGGCCGTAACCAGCCTTCACGGTAACGAGGTCGGCTTCACAGCCCAGACCTTCAATTTTCGTAGCGAGAATAACATTCATGTTTGCCATAACTCAGATATTTTGGGTTTGGTGAGCCGCAAAGATGCCTTAAAAGCCGCTGAATGTCAAGACAAATTTAAAAATATACTGCATGGGCTCACATGTGTCCCAAAGTTTCATCCGGGCTTTTTTCAAATTTTTGTAGTACAGCTGATTGGCAATACGCTGCTGAATTGTAATCTATACGCGACGAGCGACCTGTCACGGCGAAGCTTTAGCGAAGACGGAAGCAAGCGGAATTCATAGCCCACGGTAGTGGGCGACAGATGTTAGGCAGGTGCAAGCGTGCGTTAGCACGCGCAGCGCCTGCTCCAACAAAAAACAAACCAGAACCCGTGATAACGGGTGACAGAAACCTGCCTTACAGTTGCCTCAGGTGCGCCCCACGCACCTTCGCCCCTACCGGGGCAAACCGCTGCGCGGTTTGGCTAATCCCCC
>JAFZGH010000301.1 GCA_017555465.1 Akkermansia sp.
GTTTCGCGGGCGTTTTTGGCGGCAATGAGCCATTGGCGCACGCCTTCCTTATCCTGGGATTCGAGCAGGTCGATGAGGTGGTGCAGGTCATTGACGCAATCGTGCAGGGCGGCGCGCACGGCCACATCGTTTTCCCAGAGGATGTCTGCCCACATGTTGGCGCCGCCGGAGCAGACGCGCGTGGTGTCCCGGAAGCCGCTGGCGGCCAGGCGCTGCAAATCTTCCATGGGTTCCTGCCCCAGGGTGGCACCGCGGGCGCAGAGAGCGGCCAGAATGTGCGGACAGTGCGAGATGCGGGCCACGGTGCGGTCATGGTTCACCGGATCCATTACATAGGTGCTGGTGCCCAGTGCCTCCCAGAAGGCGGCAAGTTGTTTCACTTTTGCTTCTGGCGCGCCGTGCGGGTTGGTGAGGGCTACGGTTGCACCCTTGATGAGTTCGGCGTAGGCGTTTTCGATGCCCTGGGTTTCGGCTCCCGCCATGGGGTGTGATCCGATGAAGCAACGCCCGCGGCTGGTGAGCATGGCTCCGGTGGTGCGGTGCACATAGGCTTTCACGGAGCCGATGTCGGTGATGATGGCTTCCTTGGAAACGGCAGAAAGGATGTAGCGGGAAAGTTCCTCAAACGCGCCGATGGGGGTAGCCAGGATGATGAGGTTGGCACCGCGTGCGGCTTCTCGGGCATCGGTGTAGGTGTGTTCGGTGATGCCACGCTCGCGGATGAAGTCGAGCGGTTGCTGGCGGCGTGCCCAGATGCGCAGCTCGCACTGCGGCATGTGCTGGTGCACAGCCATGGCAATGGAGCCACCGAGCAGTCCGGGCCCCAGAATGCAGACCTTTTCGAAAGGAAGGGAACTCATGCTTTACGGCACGTAGAAGTGGAAGTTTGTGCCTCGCACCTTCAGCTCCTTGCCGCTGGGGTAGGGGTTGCCGTTCTTATCCACCACGCGGATGGTCTTGCTGGGGTTGAGCGGGTTGTACACGCGTGTGGGATCGCCGGGCACGCGGGTGGCCACGGGAATGGGGCCGGTGTTGGTAATCTGGCTCATGTCCGTGGTCTGCGTGCTGGCAGCAGCGGGGGCAGGCTTGGTGACCACCGGCTGCAGTACCGGGGTGGTGGGCTTGGGTTCAGCCTTGGGCGTGGTCGCGGGTTTAGGCGCTGCGGCCTTAGTCACCTTGGGAGTGGTGGTAACCAGAATCGGCCTGGTCAGATCCAGCGGGGTGGCGGGATTGGCCGCTGCGGTCGGTTCGGGAATGGAAGGGGCCGGTGCCGGGGTAGGCGCGTAGTTGATGCCCGCAGGCTGGACGGTGCGCCAGGTGTCCGGATAGGCAGTGCGCCCGGCGCTGCCTTCATAGGGCATATCGGGCACGGATTGGGTAATGTACACACAGGAGCTGAACATGCAGCCGGTAAGCGACAAGAGCAGAAGGTGGCGTGTGGACTTTTTCATGAGGAAAGGGAAACTTGGTTCTTTAAGATAAGTTAAATCTAAACCGGGAAAATGTCAACGTAAAACCGCCGATAATGCCCCGTTGGGCGTATATAATTGGGCGGATATCTGCTTCGGGCTTGAAAAATGGCGGCATTGGGAGTAAAGTTAGGGCATGAGCACGCTGCATTGCCCGAGTTTGTACCAGTATACGCGCCGCCTGACCCGCGAGGTGATGGTGGGAAACGTGGGGGTTGGTGGTAACAACCCCATCCGCATCCAGTCCATGCTGACCAGTGATACGCTGGATACGGCGGGGTGTGTGCGCGAATCGCTGGCTCTGGCTGAGGCCGGGTGCGAAATTATCCGCCTTACCGCGCAGACCAAGGTGTATGCCGCTAATCTGGAGAATATTGCCCGCGAGTTGCGGGCCGCCGGGTGCAATGTGCCGCTGGTGGCAGATATCCACTTCAAGCCCGATGCCGCTATGGAGGCTGCCAAGTGGGTAGAGAAAATCCGCGTGAATCCCGGTAATTTCGTGGATAAGAAGAAGTTTGTGGAGCGCGATTACACCGATTACGAATACGAGGAGGAAATCGACAAAATCCGCACAGCCTTTACCCCGCTGGTGCTTTTCTGCAAGGAACATGGCCGCGCGATGCGCCTGGGGGCGAACCACGGTTCCCTCTCTGACCGCATCCTGAACCGCTATGGTGATACGCCGGACGGCATGGTGGAAAGCGCGCTGGAGTTTGCCCGCATTGCCCGCGAGCTGGATTACCATCAGTTGGTGTTCTCGATGAAGTCATCCAACGTGAAGGTGATGATTCAGGCCTACCGCCTGCTGGTGAAGCGCCTGGCAGAGGAAGGGCTGGATTGGAACTACCCCATCCACCTGGGCGTGACGGAGGCTGGCGAGGGCGAGGATGCCCGCATCAAGAGTGCCACGGGCGTAGGTTCTCTGCTGGCAGATGGTATTGGCGATACGCTGCGTGTTTCGCTCACCGAGGATCCGGTGTACGAAATTGCCCCCGGTTTTGAGCTGGCTGCCCCCTACCAGCCGGGCGTGATGGCTGCTGCTGCCCCGCTTGCGGTGGAAGCGCCGGATGCCTTTAATCCCTTTGAATTCAACAAGCGCAAGGCCGATGTGATTACCCGCGGCGGCGTGACTCTGGGCTGGAATGAACCGGTGCGTGTGGTGCTGCCGGAGTCTGCCTGCAAGGCGCTTGACCCCGCGGTGATGAAGGATTTCATGCCGGAAATCTCTTACGAGGATTGCGCCCCGGTGGAGATTGACCCGCGCGATGCTGCTGCCACCGCGGCCCTGGAGGATGCTCCCGCTACGCTGGTGACGGTGAAGGATGGCATCGACATGCCCTGCGTGCAGGCGTTCCGCCTGCTGGCGGCGGTTATCCCGACCCGCCACAGCATTCTGCTGAAGGATACACTGCTCAATGGTCAGGATTCGCTCTCTGCTCCCATGGCGGGTGGTGTGAATGCCGGTGCGCTCCTCTGCGACGGTATCGGCAATGCCGTGCTGGTGCGCCGCGAGGCTGACCCCGACAAGGCCGCCCGCCTGGGATTCAATATCCTGCAGGCTGCCGGGGTGCGCCTGAGCAAGACCGAGTACGTTTCCTGTCCGTCCTGCGGCCGCACGCACTACAACATTCAGGAGGCTGCCGCCCGTATCCGCGAGGCGACCGGCCACCTCAAGGGTGTGAAGATTGCCATCATGGGCTGCATTGTGAACGGCCCCGGCGAGATGAGCGATGCCGACTTCGGCTATGTGGGCGGTGCGCCGAACAAGATTAACCTCTATGTGGGGCACACTCCGGTGGTGATGAATATTCCCCAGGAGGAAGCCGTGCAGCACCTGGTGCAGCTGATTAAGGATCACGGTCGCTGGGTGGAACCCTGAACCGTTTGACCAACGGGAGAATATCGTCCAGCCTCTGCAGTGGAACTGGATATTGTTGCAGCGCAATCTGCAATATCGTTCGCGTCGGTCGTACCGATATCCGCGACTTTGGTGCGGACGGGGTTATTCCTTCACGCAGAGCAAGCCGCGGGCGTGGGCCTCTGCGGCGGGGCCGCTGGTGCCCAGCATGCGTACCAGTTCGGCAATGCGGGCTGCTTCATCTACTTCCTCCAGCCGGGAAACGGTGCGTCCTTCGGCGGTCTGCCCCTTGGAAATGAGGTAGTGGTGGTCTGCCAGGGCGGCCACCTGCGGGAAGTGGGTGATGGCGATGACCTGGTGCTCGCGTCCCAGTTCGCGCATCTTCATGCCCACGGCGCGGGCGATTTCGCCGCCCACGTTGGCGTCAATTTCATCGAAGATGAGCAGCGGGGTGTCATCTTGTCTGGCAAGGGCGCTTTTGAGGGCCAGCATGACGCGGGCCAGCTCACCGCTGGAGGCAATGAGACGCAGCGGTTTCTGCGGTTCGCCCGGGTTCGGGCCGAAGAGGAATTCCACTTCCTCCAGCCCCTGCGGGCCGGGTTCGGGCAGGGGGGAGAGCTGCGCGGTGAAGAGGGATTGCCGGAAGCCGAGGTGGCGGGCATGGGTGAGGAAATCTGCCTCCAGCTGCGGGGCTGCGGCGGCGCGGGCGTCGGAGAGTTCCTTGCCGGCTTCGTGTACGGCGGCGTGGCAGCGTTGCTCTTCTGCCAGCAGCTCTTCGAGCCGCTGTTCCCGGTTGCCGATGGCATCGAGCTTCGCGCGGCAGGTTTCCAGATGCTCGCAGATGGCTTCAAAATCTGCCCCGTATTTGCGTTTCAGGTTATCCAGCAGGGAGATGCGGTTTTCCAGCTCGGCCAGTTCGGCGGGGTCGCATTCCAGTGTTTCCACGTAATCCTGGAGGTTGGCGGCCAGGTCTTCTGCGGTGTCGATGATGCTTTCCAGCCCCTCCAGCCAGGAGGCGCAGGAGGCATCAAGACGCTCCAGGTCGCGCCCGCTGCGCACCAGCTGGTGCAGGGTGGAGAGCAGGGAGCTCTCCTCGCCATCCACCATGTGGAGCATGGGCAGGGCGGTGTCCCGCAGGCGGTTGGCATTGCGTGCGCGCTGCCAGCGGGCTTCGAGCCCCTCCACTTCCTCTGCGGTGAAGGCGGCGCTTTCGATTTCCTCTACCTGGTGGCGTAGGAAGTCGAGTTCGCGTTCATTAGCCATTTCGCTTTCCTGCAGGGTGCGGTAGGCGGCGCGGGCATCCAGCCAGGAGCGGTAGGCAGTGTGGTAAGCGGCCAGGGTGGGGGTGTCTTCTGCAAAGGCATCGAGCAGGCAGAGCTGGCGTTCCTGCGAGGTGAGGGAGCGGTGCTCCTCCGGGTGGTGCATATCGACCAGCCCGGCGCCGATGCGCTTGAGCAGTTGCAGGGTAACGGGGCAGCTGTTGATGAACTGGCGGTTGCCGGTGGTGGTGACTACGCGGCGGATGATGAGCAGGCCGTCCTCGCAGGGGGGGACGCCGCTTTCCTCCAGCAGGGCGTTCAGCTCCGCGGCATGGCGAAGCTGGAACATGGCTTCGATGCTGCACTGGGTTTCCCCGCTGCGGATGAGGCTTTTATCGGCGCGCTCGCCGAGCGCCAGCGAGATGCCGCCCATGATGACGGATTTGCCCGCCCCGGTTTCACCGGTGATGCCCAGGAAACCCGCGTGGGGTTCCCAGGTGAGTTCGTCTACCAGGGCCAGATTCCGTATCTTGAGCAGGGAAAGCATAATTTATCTTTGCGTTCTGCGGGGGATTATGCCATAATGCGCGGGGAAATCCAAACCAAAATCAGATGCTGAACGTACTTTTCCTTGGCAGCGGCACTTCCACCGGGGTGCCCGTGATTGGCTGCGGCTGTGAGGTCTGCCGCTCGACCAACCCGCGCAACAAGCGCTGGCGGTCATCGCTTCTGGTGCGTTCGGCCACCACCACGCTGCTGGTGGATTCCTGCCCGGATCTGCGGGCCCAGGCTCTGCTGCACAATCTGACGGCTGTTGATGCGGTGCTGTATACACACGAACACCTGGACCATACCGCCGGGTTTGACGAGATGCGGGCGTTCTGCTGGAAACGCGCGGACAGATTGCCGCTGTATGCTGGCAGCAGGTGTCTGGCGCATCTCAAGCGCATGTTCGGCTGGGCATTTGATGAGGCGAACACCTACCAGGGCTACATCCGCCCCGCGGCGCATGACCACGCCGGGCAGCCGTTTGTGGTGGGGGATATTGAGGTGACCCCCGTTCCGGTGGTGCATGCCACGGTGGAAACATTCGGCTATGTGTTCCGCCGCGGCAGCAGGAGTTTTGGTTATGTCCCGGACATTCAGGAATTGCCTGCGGCCTCCGAACCGTTGCTGATGCATCTGGATGCACTGGCGATGGATGGCCTGCGCTACCGCCCGCACCGCACGCATTTCTGCGTGGATGATACTGTGGCCGCCATGCAGCGGCTGCAGCCGAGCCGCGGTTTTGTGACCCACGTGGGGCACGAGGTGGAATACGAGTCTCTACGCCATTATCTGCCGGATTTTATGGAGCCGGCTTATGATGGCTTGGAAGTTATACTGAATTGAATAGCAGTGTTTTAACTGCGGAAAACGCAACCGGGTGTCTGCTTTCGGGTGACAAGTGGGGGTGAACTGTGCTCTAATGTGCAGCGGCAAGAGCACCCGGCCGCCCAATTCCGGATTCCCGGAACGGCAGCCCACCGGCGCCGCGCGGCCCCGACCCCA
>JAFZGH010000038.1 GCA_017555465.1 Akkermansia sp.
AAATGGCTTTTAAGGGGCTTTTGCTGCCTGTGATGGCAAAATGTACGCAAGCGGCGTGCAAGGGGTGCGCGAAGTGCCCGCGGAAGCCCGCGAAAGGCAAGAAAGGGATAAAGGGATGAAAGAGATTTCAGAAAATGAGCTAGAGGGGCAGGAAATGCCCGGGGATGGCTGGTTCATCATCGAAGCGGCGGGGCAGCACCCTGCGCGGATAGATGGGCAGCAATTCACACAGAATCTGACGCCGGAAGTGCTGGCGGGGGTAGCAGCTGCGGGGGTGCCGGCGGAAGGGCTGCCGATAGACCGCGACCACCTGAGCCTGGACGCACGGAACAGCACGGAGGCGCTGGGCTGGGTGCGGGAGCTTGCGATGTGCGGCGGAAATCTTGCTGCGCGGATTGAGTGGACGCCGCTGGGGCTGCCGCTGATTCAGGGGCGTGTCTACAAACATTTTTCAACGGTGTACCCGCCGGACGCTGAGCAGGTGGCCAGCGGTGTGTACACGCCGACCCACTTGATAGGCCTGGCTCTCACGAACCAGCCGAACAACAAAGAAGGCCAGCCGCCTATCAGCAACCGTGGGCTGGCCGAAAACCAAGACAACAAAACAATGGACTATCCAGCAGAACTGCTGGCTGCGCTCGGGTTAGCTGAGGGCGCCAGTGATGAAGAAGTGATGGGCGCAGTTGACGCGCTGAACAAGCGCGTGGCTGACGCTGAAGCCGCCAGTGCCGCAGCCGCAGCAGACGCTGAGGCAGACAAACTGGTGAACCAGGAAGAAAAGGAAACCGGCGCTGTGCTGAATGAGGAGGAGCGCAAGGAAGTGAAGGAGCAGATTGTGACGAACCGCGAACACGGTTTGAAGTATATGAAGCTGCTTTGCAATTCCAAGCGCCCGCAGGTGGTGCAGCAGGCACCGACCGAGCAGCCGCGCCGCTATGCTGACCGCAGCGAGGTGAAGCCTGTGGTGAACCGCATGACGGATGGGGAGCAGAGCATTGCGAACCGCGCCAAGGAAATCTGCGCTGAAGCCCGCAAGGCCGGCAAGCCGATTGATTATTACACCGGGCTGAAGCGCGCCCGAAGCGAAGCTGAAAGCGCAAACAAGAACAACAACTGAGAAAGGAGAACGGAGCGATGATGTACCATCAGAAAGCTATTGTGACTCGTCCTGCCGCTGTGAATACGGCTGGCATGGAGGGGTGTTTTGTAACCATTACCGCCGCCGGTGCTGTGACCCCGGCTGCCGCTAACACTGCCGCCGCCAGCGTGTACGGCCTGCTGAACAGCTGCACCGATGAGGTGGGCGGGCTGGTGAGCGTGGTGCTGCCGGGGTGTGACGGCATCCACGCTGCGCTGGTGGCCAGCGACAGTGCTGCTGTGACGGACGGCGCTCTGCTGGTGCTGGCAGCCGGCGGCAAGGTGAAAGTGGGAAGCACGGGCACGGTGGTGGCTGTGGCCTGCGGAGCTGCTGCTGCGGGTGAACTGGTGCCTGTGCGCATTGTAGAGCCGCGCACGGCTGCCTGAGCATGAGAAAAAACTACTAACAAGAAAGGAAAGAAAGAACTATGTACGAAAAGAGCGACAGCTTCAACCAGCTGCTGACTACCTACGCGCAGGGTGCTTACCAGAACCCCGCGGAGGAGATTGACCTCACCGCCCTGTTTTTCCCTGCCCTGAAGGTGGGCAGCAATGTGGGCGAGTTTGACAAGTACGCATGGAATCCCGCGCTGACGGCGGTGGATACGCTGCTTGCCCGCGATGGTACTCCCCGCCGCATTCAGATGCACAAGGAGCCGGATTTCTGGAACTGCAAGCCGAATGCGCTGGAGATTGCCACCTTCCGCCCGGATGTGATGCAGGATGATGCTGCCATGCTGCGCCAGGACAAGCTGCGCACGCTGATGTCTGCCCAGTTTGTAAGCCGCAATGTTGCCGCCGTGAACAAGGTGAAGGGCGCAGTGCAGGCGCAGAGTGGCAAGGGCGTGTGGAGTAAGTCTGACACGGATATCATCACCGAGCTGGATGGCCTGCTGCGCAGTGTGGTGATGGGCACGGGACGCAAGGCAAACAAGCTGGTGATTGGCCGCCAGGCCTGGGCTACGCTGCGCAATCATGCCAGCATCAAGGACCGCGCCACGGGGCTTGCCTACGGCGTGAACACTGAAGCGCTGAAGGAGATGCTTTCCTACGGCGTGGCAGAAATCATCATTGCAGACACTACTGCGCTGGTGAAGGGTCAGATGACTGAGCTGCTGGGCACGGATGTCATCGCGCTGTATAATGAGGCCACGCCGAGCCGTGATGATTTGAGTTTCGGCAAGGAGTTCACACTGATGCCGAATGGCCCGGAGGTGCTTTCCTATGAGGAACACGCCGTGACCATTGCTGACGTGCTGCTGTGGTCCAGTGATTGCAAGGTGACAAATGCGAACGCTGCCGCCCGCCTGGTGGTGAGCTGAGCCTGACAGGAAGGATGAACCGCGGGGCGGCGCGCGATAAAGCCGCCGCCCTGCCATGCTCGCAAGCGGGAAATGGAATGGATAAAGCTGGATGCAAGCCTGATTGCTGAGGGCTTGAACGAAAAGGAAGCTGCGCACCTGCTGCAACTGCGGAGCGGTGCTGACCCTGTGCCGGGAATATGCGCGGGGCTGGCGGCGCGTATACGCGCGGCTGTGGCGGCGGGCGGGCGGTGCCACCTGCAAGGTGGTGCAGACAGTATACCGGCTGCGCTGCGTGGGGAAGCTGTGGCGCTGCTGGTGGTGAAGCTGCTGGTGCGCTACGCCATCAATATATCTGACCCGCGGAAGGCTGAAGCAGAAAAGGCGGAAGAACGCCTGGATGCGATAGCGAAGGGTGAGCTGCCGCTGACTGATGACGGGGTGGCGGCTGCGCCTACCTACACAGGGCGCCCGCAGCGCTGGTGCCACCCGGGTGCGGGTGGTGTGATGCGCAAGGGCGGACTGCATTTTCCGCACTAAAGGAAGCACATAATCATGACGCCTGCCGAATACATCCGCCGGAAAAGAATCTATGACGTGGCGCTGACCAGCGACCAGGTGGATGCCATGTCGCAGCAGTTCCGCGAGCAGTCTGCGTGGATTGTGGGGCAGAATGAGGCCTACATCATAGATGCGTACTACAAGGCGGCGGCGAAGATAGCCGAGGGCAGTCTGACGCCGGCGGAAGCGCGGCGGATGGTGCGCGATGCGCTGCGTGTGGCTGGCTACCAGGCGGAAAAGCCGGGCAGCTGGACGGATATGCAGGATGGCACGGCGCGGCAGAAGCTGGTGCTTGATACGAACATCAAGAAGGCTGCGGGCTATGCCTGGCATGAAAGCATCAAAGGAAGCGCAGCGCATCCTGCGCAGGAGCTGGTGCGCTATGGTGCGCGGCAGGTGCCGCGTGACTGGAAAGCGCGCTGGCAGGAAGCGTGGAAGGGGCTGCCGGCAGATGAGCGGCGCAAGGCGCTGCCGGGCACGGGGCGGATGGTGGCGCTGGTGGATTGCGGTATCTGGCGTGCCATCAGCCGCTGGAGCGATCCTTATCCGCCCTTTGATTATAACAGCGGCATGGATGTGGAGCCTGTGCTTTACAGTGAAGCCGTGAAGCTGGGGCTGCTGAAGGAAGAAGAACCGCAGGATGAACCGGCTGAAGATGGACCGGTGCCCGAGTTTTCCAGTGAGACACGGCAGATGCCGCAGCAGACGGTGTGCCCGCCTGATATGCTGGCGCTGCTGGAGGTGTGGATTCAAGCACAGAGTATGCGGAAATGATAATGCTGACCATAGAACGCCTGAAGATACAGACGCCGGCGGGGTTCACGGATGAACAGCTGCACGGTGTTGCCGTTGGCGCGGCCACGGAAGCAGCAAGCGCTATCCGCAAGAATTTCCGCCGCATTATGGAGCGCACCGGCAGCAAGTATTTCTGGCAAGGTGCCGCCGATAGCACGCAGCTGGATGGACAGACAGAAGGCAGCACGGCCTATGTGGTGGTGCGGCAGAAGGGTGTGCGCCTGCACTGGAAGGGTGGCACGGTGCGGCCTACGGGCAAGCCGAGTGAGGTGACGGGCAAGCCTACAAAGGCGCTGCTGATACCTTTTGATGACAGCCCGCTGAAAAAGCAGCGGATTCCCCTGCACGAGCTGCATGTGCCGCGAGAAAATATCCATGTGTTCAAAAGCCACAGCGGCTGCCCGATACTGGTGGCGGCAGAACACAAGCAACGAAAGACAAAGCTGATATGGCTGGGCAAGCTGGTGAAGGCGGCGCATTTTGATGCGCGCCCGGATGTGATGCCGAATGAACAGGAGCTGAAATCCGCGGCTGTTTTGGGTGCGGGTGAAGCAATAAATGCAATTTTGAGACAGAACAGAAAATGAAACCGGGACTGATAGAGCCGCTGGGGCATCTGGCGGCGGAAGAGTTGCTGCATGACCTGCGGGCGCAGGAGGAGCTGCGGCGTTTTGTGCTGCCTGATGTGTGGCTGGAAGATGAGCAGCTGAGCGCGATAGATGCGCTGAGCCACAGCGAGGGCATCTGCGTGGCTGTGGGGCTGGCTGAGGACAGGCTGCCGCACAGCGGCGATGAAAAGCAAGGTGGATTGATACACCTGGGGCTGGCTGTGTATGTGTTCCAGGCGATGGACGGCGTGCCGGTGTTTTCTACGCGCGATGTGGAGCGTGTGTGGCTGACGGTGCTGCACTATGCCATGCGCTGGAGCTGGCAGCCGCCGCGTGAAGCGCGCGCCATCAAGGCGCAGCTGCGCGATATTTCCACGGTGGACCTGCGGCAGGATGTGGAAGGCTTTGCGGCCAAGCTGGTGGCTAATGTGCTGCGGCTGGAGGTGCCTGCGCGCGTGTGATTTTTTCCTTAACCGTAACCAAAAGACATGAACACGGAACAGACAGAGAAAGCAAAGAAAGCAGCCGGTTTTGTGGCCGGTTTGCTGACGGGGTGGGGTGTGCCTGCTAACTGGGCACGCATCATCACAGGCGCCATCATCGGCGCTGTGGCTGCCATTGCAGCCATGACAGGCACGAGCTGCACCGCCAGCTATACGCAGACGGCGGACGGCACGATTCAGTACAACGGCGCGCTGGTGCCGATTGTAGAACCCACAAGCAAGTGAAACAACAAACGAACAAAAGAATATGAGCATTGAACGCGAAAAGCGCACAGCCGCTGAAATGGTGATTGGTGCCATTTGCCTTTTTGTGCCTGATGGCACTGAATATGGCGATGGTAAAACCGCAGACAAGAACAACGTGCCCACCTTTGAGGAGGCGCTGGCCGCAGGTCTGAATCTGGGCATGATTTCCACCTTCAAGTGGAATCCCGAATATAAAACTGTGACAAAGACGGGCGTGAACCCGGAGACGCAGCGATATGAGACGGTGGACCGCAAGATTCTGACCAAGGTGAAGCCGCAATTCAGCACGCAGGATGTGACGCCGGAAGCCATGGCGCTGGAGCATGGCATGGCCAAGCTGCCGGAGCTGTCTGCCACGGCGCAGCCGTTCAGCAACAGCAGCGGAGTCATCCGCGGCAATCTGTATATCCTGCTGCTTGATTCCTACCGCACGCACGGTGAAGATGGCGAGATTGCGCAGATTTACCTGCGCGGCGATCTGGGGCTTCAGGACCACACGGAAAACAATGATGACCTGAAGAAAGTGAACTATGAATTCAGCGTGACGCGCTTCCCGGCTGACGGGTTCAAGAACATTGCGCTGGACCCTGCGCTGGCTAACTGAGCGCGCAGCGGGGTGCCCGCGGGTGCTGCGCGGGTGCCCCGCTGATTCATGATTTTACAGCATAGACAGAAAAAACGATATGATGAACGAGCCTTTTTCTCTGAGACATGGCCAGACCGGCCAGCTGAAGTTTGATTTCATTACATCCACGGGTGTGCCTCCTGTGGCTGTGGGTGGCATATTGGTGAATGGCCGCAATGTGCCGATGGTGGCAGGGGCAGATTCCATATTATACATTCCCGTGCTGCCGCCCGGTGTGTACCTGATGGAGGTGCGCTGCAATGGGGCCACAGTGCTATATGCAGAACTGGAGGTGCTGGCCAGCCCGCTGGGGATGGCAGATGGCGTGGTGATGTGGAGTGTGACTGCCGACCTGACGCAGCCGCTGCCTGTGCAGCAGGTGGTACTGCATGAAGGTCCGCAGGGTGAAAAAGGTGAACCGGGCGCCCAGGGCGCGCCGGGTGCCACGGCGTATGATATGGCGCGCGCGGCGGGCTATGAGGGCACGGAA
>JAFZGH010000302.1 GCA_017555465.1 Akkermansia sp.
GGAAGCCGCCAATACCATGGCCTACCTGCGCGAAAGCGGGCTGGATGCTGTGATTCGCAACCTGAAACAGCCGGTGCTGGGCATCTGCATCGGCCAGCAGTTGCTCTGCGCCCATTCGGAGGAGGGGGATACTGATTGCCTGGGGGTGTTTTCTTCTCCGGTGGTGCGTTTCCCTGCTTCCTGTGCGGAGGGCCGCGTTAAAATCCCGCAGATTGGCTGGAACACCATCGAATCTCTGAAAACTCCCCTGTTTGCCGGACTCAAGGAGGGCGATTTCGTCTATTTCGTGCACAGTTTCTATGTTCCGGACTGCGCGGAAGCCATTGCCCGCACCACCTACGGTGGCGTGACCTACGCCAGCGCCCTGCGTTGCGGTAATTTTTATGCCACCCAGTTCCACCCGGAGAAAAGCGGCGATGTAGGCCTGCGCATCCTCCACAACTTCATCCATCTCTGCCATGATTGAGCTGATCCCTGCCATTGATATCATCGGCGGCCAGTGTGTGCGCCTCACCAAGGGCGACTATGCCGCCAAAAAGACATACGATGCCCACCCCGAGGATGTGGCACGCCGATTCTACGATATGGGCGTGCGCCGCCTGCATGTGGTGGATCTTGATGGCGCCAAGGCTGACCACATCGTGAACCTTGCCACGCTCGAGAAAATCACGGCGCTGGGTATGACTGTCGATTTCGGCGGCGGTATCAAGCAGGAAAGTGACCTGCAGAAAGCCTTTGACCACGGTGCAGCCATGGTGACGGTGGGCAGCCTGGCTGCCTCCGACCCACAGCGTCTGCTGCAGTGGGCAGAGAAGTACGGCCCCGACCGCTTCATCGTGGGGGCTGATGCACTGAATGGCCGTGTGATGATTAAGGGCTGGCGCGAGGATGGTGGCATGAGCCTGGATGAATTCGTGAGCTTCTACATGAGCCACGGTATCACCCGCGTGCTCTGCACCGATATTTCGCGCGACGGCACCCTGGGTGGGCCGAATACGGCGCTCTACCAGGAAATCATGGCGAAGCACCCCGGCTGCCGGCTGATTGCCAGCGGCGGTGTGAGCTGCACCGAGGATATTCGCGCACTGGATGCCGCCGGCATCCCCTCCGTCGTCTTCGGCAAGGCCTACTATGAGGGCCGCATCGACCTCCAACAATTAATCACTAATCATTAATCACTGTGTTAGCAAAACGCATCATTCCCTGCCTGGATGTCAAGGACGGCCGCACCGTTAAAGGCATCAACTTTGTGAACCTGCGCGATGCCGGCGACCCTGTGGAACTGGGCAAGGCCTACAGCGAGCAGGGTGCAGATGAACTCGTGTTCCTGGATATCACCGCTTCGCACGAAGGGCGCAAGACCTTTACTGATATGGTGTCCCGTGTGGCGGCGGCGGTTTCCATTCCCTTTACCGTGGGTGGAGGCATTCACGAGCTGGCTGATGTGGCCCGGCTGCTGGAAGCCGGGGCAGATAAGGTGAGCCTTAACTCTGCTGCCCTGCGTAACCCGCAGCTGGTGAATGAGATTGCCGGCCACTTCGGCTCGCAGGTCTGCGTGGCGGCTATTGATGCCCGGCTGGATGCCGACGGCTGGCATTGCTATGTGAACGGTGGCCGCATCCGCGTGGAGCGCACGCTGCTAGACTGGGCGCGCGAGGTGACCGACCGCGGTGCCGGCGAAATTCTGTTCACCAGCATGGACCACGAC